>NZ_PGUB01000036.1:0-45330 GCF_002924285.1 Aquimarina sp. I32.4
AAGTCTTTGAAATCTTCAGGAATCATCAAAAATAAAATTTAGGCTAAGATAAAACATATACAAATCATAACTAAGCCATTTTCTTTTGAGGAGTATTACAGCTTGTGAGTTAGAAAAAAATGAAGATTCACTTAGAAATATAATGCTAAACGATATACTAATTAATATTATTATTATATTGAAAATGAATAATAATTAATTATTCTTTTTTGGTTTAAACAAAAAATCCAGAAACATGCTTCTGGATTTTTTAATTTATAGGTATAGAGTGAGGCTTAAACATTAGCATGCAACTCCATTTATAATTTTATACTTAGCTTCTTTGATGTAATTCCTACCCATAGGAAGTAATTCTCCATTAACTTCTACACAATTTTTATCGATCGCCTTTACTTTACCAATTGCAACTGTGTATGAGCGATGAATTCTTGTAAAAAGATATTTAGGAATTAATTTTGTTATAGCAGAAAGATTATAGTGTGTAACATAGTCTTTATGAGCTGTTTTTATAATAACATAGTCTTTGAGGCTCTCAATATAGTATATATCATTATAATAAACCTTAATCATCTTTTTATCTACTTTTATAAAAATATGATCTTCTGGCTCGAAATCTGATAGAAGAGAAGGTTTATTTATAGTATTAAGTATTTTGGAAGTTTTATGCAAAGATTTGACTAACCTTTTAATTGATATGGGTTTTATTAAATAATCTACAACCCCTAATTCAAAACCTTGTACAGCATACTTCTCATCAGAAGAGGTTATTATAATTAAAGGAGGATCTTGTAAGCTTTTTATAAACTCTATACCATTTACTATTGGCATATTAATATCTACAAAAACTAAATCGATTGAGTTTTTTCGTGTAAAATCAAAGGCATCCACAGCATTATTACACATAGCAGTCACTTCAAAGTTTTCAAAGTACTTCAAATGCTTTTTTATAATATTAATCGCTAATGGATCATCATCAACAAGTAAACATTTTACTTTCATTCTATAATATTTTAACAATTATTCTAAGTTAAAATTCCTTATTTACGTGATTTATCCCTAATACGTTTTGATTTCCTACATCATCATATTTAACCAGAATTATTACTTTTTATTGTTCTTTTTGATGAAGAGTCTCTTAATAATCTTGTTTCTCTATAGAAATTATAGAATATAAGTAATTTACGTCTTATTCTTGTTTTTCTTCTGAAAATCTATGAATTATAGTCATTTAGCTATTTAGTTTTTTAAAAGTTTGAGTTTTTCTTAATTTTTCACTGGAAATAAAATTTGTTTCCAGAAATAATTACACAAACCATTTTATAACTTAAGGTAAAAAATTATGAAAAGATTAAACGAGACTTTTGAGGTCAGGTGTTTTCAAAAGAAGTATTTGAAAACATTCTTACTTTTAATTTTATTATGTGCATGGAGCATAGGCTCTGCACAGGTAAACACTGGAGGAACTGCAACGACAGCAAACCACCAGAAACAGATAATCGGTTATATTACCAATTGGGATGCATGGAAAACGAATACTGCAGGCGTTCCAGCAGCAGGGGCATTAACGCACCTTAATATTGATTATTCTAAGTATACCATTCTTAATTATTCATTTTTTGGAGTAGCTAGAGATGGATCATTACATAGTGGGGATCATAGAGATAAAAAGATTTACCAACAAGGTGTTTCACAAGAACCAGCTGATATATTCTTTACTGATATTTATAGTAGTTGGGATATGCATATTCTTTTTGGAGAGATTGATCCACTTCAATATATCAATGAAGATGCAAAAAGAAGAGCAGAGGCTCAAGGTTTTCAAGTTGCTGTTGGAGGTAGTACATGGACACACCCAGCATGGGGATTAAGTGGATCACTTCCTTTACCATTGCATAAGGAAACAGGAGCACCAGGGCTTCTTGAGTTAGCTCATCAAAAAGGAGTTAAGGTAATGGCTTCTATTGGGGGATGGAGTATGTGTAAACATTTTCCTGAGATGGCTGCAGATCCTGTAAAAAGAGCCAAATTCGTAGAAGACTGTAAAAAATTGATAGCTACAGGGTTCGACGGAATTGATTTAGACTGGGAGTATCCAGGACCTTTTTCAGGAATGAACTTTACAGGAACTCAGGCAGATTTTGCAAATTTTGAAACATTGTTACAAGAAATACGTACTGCTATTGGGCCAGATAAATTGATCACATCGGCTATGTCTGCAGATCCAAGAAAACTAGAAGGGTTTAACTGGACAAATGTTGTTAAAAACATGGATTACTTTAATATGATGACCTATGACTTCAATGGAGGATGGTCTAATATTGCAGGACATAATGCACCAGTATACCCATACACAGGAGCAGAAGTACCTTTCTTTAACTGGCAGTCAACATTACAAAAACTAAACGAATTAGGAGTGCCTTCAAATAAAATATGTTTTGGAGCCCCATTTTATGGTAGAGGAGTAATTACTGCGGGTAATGCCGATCTTAATGTTGCTACAGTAAAAAGACAAGACAATGTACAACCAGATGGACCAATTGAGACGGCAGCTGATTATACAAATTGGCCAAAAGATGTATATGATGGTACACCTAATTACTTTTTTATAAAACAAAAAGCATTATCTGGTACTGGTGGCTGGACCAGAAAATGGGATGATGAGGCAAAGGTTCCTTATTTGGTAAACGGAAAATATTTCTTAAGTTATGATGATGAGGAATCTATAGGTATCAAAGCTCAGTTTATAAAAGATAATAATCTTGCGGGTACTATTGTATGGACTGTATATGGTGATTTAGAAATAAGTGGTTCTGCTACTTCATTTGGACCTAAATTAAAAAGATGGTCTAATGTAAAATCTCCTTTAGTAAACAAAATGAATGAGGTATTTGCAAATGGGATAATCATAAATCCTGCTCCTACAGTAAATATCACATCTCCTGCAAATAATGCTAATTTTGCTCCTGGTTCAACTATTACAATAACCGCAAATGCATCAGATTCAGGTAGTGGTACAGTAACCAAAGTAGAATTTTTTAACGGAGCAACAAAATTAGGAGAAGATACAACTGCTCCTTATGAGTACTCATGGGTAAATGTTGTAGTAGGTAATTATTCTATTACAGCAAAAGCAACAGATAATGAAGGAGCAACAAAAACATCTTCAGCGGTTGCTATTTCTGTAGGAAGTACACCTAATGTACCACCTACAGTAAGTATAACATCTCCTAACAATAATGATTCTTTTACAGCAGGAGCATCTATAGCAATAGCCGCGACAGCAGCAGATAGTGATGGTACTGTAGCTAAAGTAGAGTTCTTTAACGGGACAACAAAATTAGGAGAAGATACTACCAGCCCTTATAGTTATAGTATAGCTAGCGCAGTGGTAGGTACTTATACCTTAACAGCTGTAGCTACAGATGATAAAGCGGCAACTACGACTTCTGCAGTGGTAACAGTGAATGTTACAACTGGCGATGGAGGTGATTGTGCTGCAATACCACAGTATGTAGCAGGTACTCCTTATGGACAAAATGATGAGGTGCAAAATGATGGAGTAAAATATACTTGTAGTATTCCAGGGTGGTGTTCATCTGATGCTGCATGGGCATATGCACCAGGTACTGGAGCTCACTGGCAAAATGCATGGACAAAAACTGGAAGCTGTACAGGAGGAGGAGGTACATCTAATGTAAACCCTACGGTAGCAATAACTTTACCAACTAATAATGCATCTTTTGTAGAAGGAACTTCTATTTCTGTAACTGCGGATGCTTCAGATTCTGATGGTACTGTTGCTAAGGTAGAATTTTATAATGGTGCTACTCTGTTAGGTGAAGATACTACTAGTCCTTATTCTTATACAGTTGCAAATGCAGCAGTTGGAAATTATACACTTACTGCAAAGGCTACAGATAACCAAGGTGCTAATACAATTTCTTCAGTAGTTTCAGTTTCAGTTACACCAACTGGTGGTGGAAGTGGAAATTGTGCTAGTGTAGCACAATATGCAGCAGGTACTTCTTATGGACAAAATGATGAGGTACAGAATGATGGAGCAAAATATAGTTGTGATGTTCCAGGATGGTGTTCATCTGCAGCAGCTTGGGCGTATGCACCTGGTACTGGAGCTTACTGGCAAAATGCATGGACAAAAGCTGGTGACTGTACTGGTGGTGGAGGACCAGGAACTTCTCCTGTGGTAAGTGTTACCTCTCCTCTTAGTGGTGCTACATATCCTGTAGGAAGTTCTGTAATTGTTTCAGCAGATGCTACAGATGATGGTAGTGTGACCAAGGTTGAGTTCTTTAATGGAACTACTAAATTAGGAGAAGATACTACAAGGCCATATTCTTACACAATAGCAAATGCACAAACAGGAAGTTATTCTTTGACAGCAGTAGCTACTGATAATGAAAATAATCAAACAACATCTGATGCTGTTGTTATTAGAAGTCAAGCTCCAGGAGGAGGAAATAATAACCTTCCTGGTAAGATTCTTGTAGGATACTGGCATAATTTTGATAATTCATCAACTACTCCAAGATTGAGTGAAGTGTCTAGAGATTGGGATGTAGTTTGCGTTGCTTTTGCAGAACCAGTAAGAGGTAGTGCTTCTGATATGCAATTTAGCCCATATAGTATCTATGCAGGAAATACTCAAGCATTTATCGATGATGTAGCTACTCTACAGAGTAGAGGACAGAAAGTATTGATTTCTATAGGAGGAGCAAATGCTAGAGTTGAGCTTACAAATACAGCAGAGAAAAATGAATTTATTAGTTCTATGACTAATATTATTAATACATATGGATTTGATGGACTAGACATTGATTTAGAAGGAAGTTCTCTTTCATTAAATCCAGGAGATACTGATTTTAGAAGTCCAACGACGCCAAAGATAATCAATCTTATAGATGCTACAAAAGCGATTAGATCTAATATAGGAGCAAATCGTTTTATTTTGAGTATGGCTCCAGAAACAGCTTATGTACAAGGTGCTTATGGAAATTACTCTGGGATATTCGGAGCATATTTACCTGTTGTGCATGCATTACGTAATGAGATGAATTACATACATGTACAGCATTATAATACTGGATCTATGTTTGGTAGAGACGGACAGGTATATCAACCAGCAACGGCTGATTTTCATGTAGCAATGGCAGAAATGTTGATTACAGGATTCCCTGTTGCTCAAACAGGACTTACATTTCCAGGGCTTAGAGCTGATCAAGTAGCAATTGGTTTACCATCTACTACGCAAGCAGCAGGAAGTGGATATACTTCTGAAGCAGTAGTACAACAGGCATTAGATTATTTGATCAAAGGTGTTTCTTATCCTGGTAGATCATACACTACTAGTGCAACTTATCCTACTTTTAGAGGATTGATGACATGGTCAATCAACTGGGATTTAGTAAACAATTCTGCATTCTCTACAAGTCATAGTGCTTACTTAAAAGGAGTTGCTAGTAGAAATGCTACAGCAGCTAGTCAGAGTGTAGGAAAAGTATTCCCTAACCCTCTGTCAGGTAATATGATTAATGTAGCATTAGATAATAGTGCTATTTCTAAGTCTGGAGGAGCTAATTATTTCAGATTCCAAGTATTTAATACTAGTGGAGTGGAAGTTTTTAATTTTCAGAATGATAACCTAAGATCAGGGCAAGAGACTATGAGTTTTGATATAGGTGATTTAGAATCAGGAATGTATTTTTACACAATTTCGGTTTCTAAAAATAAAACGACTGGTAAGATAATTAGAAAATAATAGGCTTTAAATTAATTTTTAAGACTATAATTGATTTAATAGGGTTCGGATATTCCGAGCCCTATTTTTTTAATAACAAATAGGTTTCTATATATTATAAATTGAACTGATTTAAACTTTTTTTTGAATTGTAAAAACGGGCTGCCGATATTTGCGTTACGACACGTAAATTATTTAAAAGCAGCCTATTATGTACAGCGTACTAGACAAATATACAATAGAAATGGAAATAATTCCACACATACCATTAGCCAAGCGAGGGTTTCCTCCAAGAGTTCCCTTAGTTGAGATTGTAAATGCTATACTTTACAAGTTAAAAACAGGAGTTCAATGGCATCAATTACCAACTCAAATTTTCTTTGAAGGAAAATCATTGAGTTGGGAGTCTGTTTACTATCATTACAGAAAATGGTGTGTTAGTGGAGTTTGGAAATCTTGTTGGGTAGGTTTTCTAACTAAGCATAAATCTAACTTTGATCTCTCTAGTGTAGATTTAGATGGTAGTCATACTCCAGCTATTAGAGGTGGAGAACAAGTGGAATATCAAGGAAGAAAAAAACGTAAAACTACCAATGCCCTTTATTTAAGTGATAGACAGGGATTGCCTCTTGCCATGTCAGAACCTTTAGCAGGTAATCATAATGATCTCTATGATATTGAGGTTCAATTCGAGGTAGTAACATCAACATTGGAAGACGCTAATATTTCTATAGAGGGGTTATTTCTCAATGCAGATGCAGGCTTTGACGCCAAGGACTTTAGAAACTCATGTGATAAAAAGGATATTAATGCAAATGTATGTTTCAATAAACGTAATGGAGACCTAGACAGAGGTGAATATTTCGACCAAGAACTTTACAATGAAAGATATGCTATAGAGAGAACCAATGCTTG
This sequence comes from Aquimarina sp. I32.4, assembly GCF_002924285.1. NCBI lineage: Bacteria > Pseudomonadati > Bacteroidota > Flavobacteriia > Flavobacteriales > Flavobacteriaceae > Aquimarina > Aquimarina sp. I32.4. The sequence goes on from NZ_PGUB01000036.1 coordinate 6,671, forward strand.
GATGGATAGCTATAGGTCACTGCTCAATAGGTATGATACTACCGTAACTAGTTGGATAGGTTTTAATTACCTGTCATTCATTGTCATAGCGATTAAAAAATTTAAAAAAAAGAACTAGAAAAAGTTTAAATCACTTCATAAGCTATATACAATCAAAAAGTTGCTATGATATTATTTTTTTGATTATTTACACTTTTAATTTAATCTTTGTAACTGTTTTTTGATTTTTTTGATGGCTGATTCTATAGATTTTTCAGGCTCTATAACATTGAATTCTCCCCAAAACACTGGATCAGAAAACCCAGAAGCTTCATCACTAATAATAACAGAAGGTTTTAGTTGATTTCTTTGTTTAATAGACAGGTTATCAGTGTTTTTCTTCCAGTCGGTAACCGCCATTTCGACATTCAATTTATATAAAGAATTGAATAATTTCTTTTTCCAGTTAACTTTTACATTCATATTAACCTTACCGTAGCTATAATACCATTTTCCGTTTTTTTGCCGATAATCGATGGCATAACTAACTTTAGTAAGGTTGACTTTTGCTTTTTTGGGTTTTTTACGAACAAACATTTTACTTACTTCTTCTTTATTTTCCATATTTAGGCTATACACAGCTTTGGTTACAGCAAAACTTTTAGAATCGATATATAGTTTGCCAAAATACAATGGCTCTTTTATATGTGGATGTTGTTTAAAATTAAGTACGTAGATGTCTTGGTCATTAATTTTTGTAGAGGTATCAAAACTAAAACTATATAAGTTTGGCATATTGTCAGTAAAAAGAATATCTGAATTCTTCATTACATCAATATATAATGTAGTTGTAGGTCCTCCTTGTAGTTTTAGGGTTAGCGTGTCTAGCTTTTTATAGTCTGCACTTTTTCGGGCTTTGAATAGTTTGAGTACATCTGTTTTTTTAGATTCATATGGATTTTTGTAGATATCTACGACGGCTTCAGAAAGCGATACATATGTTCTTCTTTTTTTGATGGTTTCTCTATAAAATGCAGTCATGATTGTGTGCTCATTTAGATAGTTACTTCCTTTTTTTTGCATTACTTTTTTTAGGAGTTGGATTGGATCTATTGGGGTAATGCTGACTTCAGATAATTCTGTAACCGATACATTTAATTTTATTTTTAATTCTTTTCCTTCAAACTCAGAAAGCGCTATTGTTTTATCCCTATATCCTAGATAAGAGATGGTAATAGTGGTAGTATTCATATCTGCGGGAACTTTTAATAAGAACTTTCCTTCGGTATTGGTAACAGTAGATATATTAGTTTGATTTACAGAAATAGAAGCAGATATAAGCGGTTTGTTGGTTTTTTTATCAAGTATTATTCCTTTGTATTTATTATAATCAGAATTAGATGTAATATCTTGTATATAAGCATATACGTGTGTTTTCGAGGGAAATCCTAAAACTAAAAAAACAAGAAGTATAAAAGAAATATGTTTTTTACGGAATAGTTTGTTTGTTTGTTGCATTACCCAAAGTTTTTAATTGTCTTTTAATAAAGAGTTTAGTGTACCTTACAAGGTAAGAAATTTTGCTGAACAAGAACGTTGTTGATTTCTTAAAGCAAAGAGGTTACTTGTAATTATGTATTTCTAGTGGTTCTGAGAATGATTCCCAAACCAATTTTTTAATTTGATATTCAATATTTCTGTAGTATAGGGTTTTGTAATATAATCATCTAATCCTTTGGCTATATATCGTTCTGCATCACCTGGAAGCGCATTAGAAGTTATCGCAATAATAGGAGGGATTGTATTATAAGTTTTGCGTAATATTTGAGAGGTTTGTACACCGTCGATTCCAGGTAAATTGATATCCATTAGGATTAGATCATAGATGCCTTCTTGAAACATCTGTATTGCTTGTCTTCCGTCTTTTGCTGTATCTGATGTACACCCTAAATATTTCAAAATTTGTTGAGATACAAGTATACTGGTATCAGAGTCTTCTATAAGTAAAACATGTAAATTATATTTTTGATTTTTTAAAGAGGGTAAAGATTTATTCTTTTGAGGTATAGGAATACTGACCTTAGTTGTTTGAAAGGTAAACCAGAAGTTACTCCCTTTTCCGATTTCACTTTTTACACCAATTTCTCCTTGCATAAGCTGAACTAGTTTCTCACAAATAGAGAGACCTAAACCACTACCTTCTCCTGCAAGTATTGAAGCTTGATGAAATTGGCTAAAACGATTAAAAAGTGTTGCCTGATTTTTTGTATCAATACCAACTCCAGAATCAATAACTTCTACTTTAACTGTTAGGTTATCGTTTTTTTTTGATACCAAAGAAGTATGTATTTGTATTAGCCCTTGATCTGTAAATTTTATAGCATTGCCTATAAGGTTTGAGATAATTTGAGTTAACCGCTTATTATCAGACATGATATTCTCGGGCAATTCATGAGAATAATTAGATGTTAATTCTATTTTTTTTGAAGTAGCAATTGCCATAAATAGACCTATGTTTTGATGAATCAGATCTTTAAAATTAGTTGGTACGGGGGAAAGGTTAAATTTTCCAGCTTCCATTTTTGAGAGGTCCAAAATTTGATTCAAGATATCCAATAAGTTATGTGAAGATTGATAAATAGTACTTACATATTGTTTTTGAAGCTCATCTAATTTGGTGTTTTTGAAAAGTAAATCTATCATACCAATTACGCCTACCATGGGAGTTCTGATCTCATGGCTCATATTTGCTAGGAAGTCTTCTTTGAATTTTGAAGCTTTTAAGATTTGTTTGTTTTTTTCTTTTAACTTATCAAGATTTCTACCTCCAAACATAGCAAAAAGACCAAGAAATAGGGGAGCAGTATCTATGATATAATGAATAGGTTGTTGTTGTTGTACCCATATTATAGATTGCCACGAGAATTCTATTCCTAACCTGGCAATATCTATACTTGTAGCCAAAATAGGAAATAGGAGTCCAAATAGGATTCCATAAAATGCGTATCTAGCCGCTTCAGATTTGAACCATGATGTTCGCACCATATAATTGTTAAGTTAGACTCTTTATTATAAAAGAGTAGAAGGTATTGGGGAGTGAATATTGAGAGTTATCATTAAATATAAGTTTTTTTCAGGGAATTAATAGTTAATAGTATTCTTAGAAAAGTCCACGATAACTAATTATCGCGGACTTTAAACCTTACTTTTATTGATCGGATTATGGCTTAAAAATGATTCTTTTAAGTTTGTATCCGTCTATTTTTATTAAATATGTTTTAGGGTCCATGTAATTTTGAATGTAGTCATCAACTTCTCCTTTGTCTAATAGTCTTCCAGACATATTGTAAAGGCTATAATTAAGGCCTTGAGGAACATCTTTTATATGTTTAAACGTTTTTTCATCTGTGTTTTGTTGGCAGGTATTGTCTGCAAGAAATCTATCTACAAAAGTGATTCTTCCTTGCTCTTCTCCTTCTAGTGTTACAGTAGCAGTATGATCGATATCAATAATGCCATTACCTGTTAAATCTCCAAGAATGATAAGGCATGCGTTTCTTACCTTGATACGTACACCATCTTCAAGATGTAGGCTTTCTGTAATAAAAATAACACCTTCTTCAGTGTTTTCATCCAAACCATCAACGACAGTATTTTCTGTAACCGACATTAACTTATATGAAATATCGATTTTTGAGTTTGCAAATGTTAAGCTTGTTACGAACAAGAGTAGTAAAGGTAGAATTGTTTTCATAAAGTTTGGTTTTGGGGTTGAACTTTTGTTTTGTAAGTTAAATCTTACTTGATGTGATTTTAAATCGTTGTAAAACACAAAATCAACGACAATATACACTTTTTTGTGTTAAAAACGTAACTTTATTGAGTTTAATATAGATGCTAATAGGTAGTTTAAGAGTCAAAATATCTCAAAACCCTAGTTAATACAGGAGTTTTAGGGTTTTATTTATTTTTGTTTTTTTTAACATTTTTTTTAAAGAATATACTAATTGATTGATTTTAGTTTTTAATGCGATAATAATACTTGACTTTTCCTAAAATAAAAACACCTTTTCATTAAGAAACTATATAAGCTTATTTTGATTGTATTAATTTACTAGATATTTTAAAGAATATTACCAGAGAGTATTCGTTTAATTCATTAGATTTATTGTGTTATTCTTACAACCTAATTACAACAAAAAATGGTAAAACTGCTGTTATTTTTTCAACGATTTAGTATCTGGTTTAAAACATTAATAGGAGAGTTGTATAATAACTTAATTAGTCTTTTTTTTATTTTATCCTTGTATTTTGCATTATGGCATTTTCCGCAGACTTTGGATTTGTTATTAATATTAAATCAAGCAGATGCTTTTTTATTTGAAGTCCCTTTGTATTTCTTTTTACTTATGGCCTCCGCATTTTTGATTTGGAATATCCCTAAATACTTTTACTTTTATAATTATAAGGATATTACATTTTATAACCTTATAGGTTTTGTACCAAATCAACATTACAAATTTCAGAGAAAGAATAAGTATGCGAGATACCATTATAAGGTAAGAGTACATATGCGAAAAGTAGTTCCTAGAATATTGGCTTTGTTATTATTGATAATATCTGCACTTAGTATTCTTAATGCCATGAAGGTGTTTGAACTAGAAAATATATATACTAGCTTTTTTGATCCTACCAATACATTGATCTCTAGTATATTTTTTTTACTTTTTTTTACTGAGCCTATATTTTATGAACATTTAAAAAATTTTGTAACCAAAATTCCAAAAACGAACACCTTTATTGTATTACTGTCAGTAGGGTTGGTGATTTTTATAATATCTCTTGGTACTTTGAATACTCAGACAGAAAAAGATTTAGGTAATCTCTTTTTATCAAATTATGCGTTGGTATTATTTTTCTTCACATTATCATTTAATAGTTATAATTTCTTAAAGGAATTTCCCGAAAAATTATTTTATGGAACCGTTCTCGTTGCAGGCTTTATTTTATTAATATCTTTTTTGGTTCTTAATTTTATTCCAGAATGGGCTGGTAGAATAAATCCTTTGTCTATTTTAATATTGTCATTGGTAAGCTTATTCATGATTAGTTTTATATTGATCTTGTGCGGGAAAAAATTAAAAATGCCATTATTTACTATAACTGTCATTTTGAGTTTGTTTTTTGGGAGGCTCTTTTCGAAAGAATCAGATCACTATCAATTAGATTTAAAGAAAAGTACAGTAGTTAGAGCTACTATGGAGGAGTACATATATCAATGGATAAAAAGTCGAGAAGAAATTATCAAAAATCAAGAAGGATGTTTTCCTGCAATCATAGTCTCTTCAGAAGGAGGTGGTTCTAGAGCTGGGTTATGGTCTTTTTTGGTACATAGTTATTTGTATGAAAAATCTAATGGGGAATATTTTGAGAAAAACTTATTGTCTTTGACAGGTGCTTCTGGTGGTAGTGTTGGTAATGCGCTATTTTTTGCTGAAGCACAACGTGCAATGAAGAATGATACGACAGCTAGTTTTAAAATAAAACAAAATAAAGAAAATAGGTATCCTGTTTTAAAATATAAAGCAAGTGCTATTTATAAAGAAAATTACTTATCTGTTGCATTATTATCATTTTTAGGGAGAGATCTTTTTAAAGAGGTAACAAGTTTATTTAGATTTAAAAATAGAGGGCAATTATTAGAAGAACAATGGAGCACTTCGTATAAGAACTATTTTTTAGAAAACAATAATGGAGAAGACATTTTGCAAAAAGAGTTTTTGTCTTTTTATGAAAATATTACAGATGCAAAAGGAAAGATTATAAATAAAACAGTTCCTCCTCTTTTATTTATAAATACGACACATACACAAACAGGAAGTTATAATATGATAAGTCCTGTAAAATATTCACATTTAAGGGAGCTTACAGGAATGAATGATTTTATAGATAATCTACAAATGTATTATCCTGATACTTCTATTGGATTGTCTACAGCAATGAGAATTAATGCAAGTTTTCCATATATCACTCCTGTTGGAGAGGTAAAAAAAGTTTCAGAATCAGGGAGGGTATATTCAGATCAGTATGCAGATGCTGGATATTATGATAATATTGGTGGCCGAGTGTCTAAGGGAGTAGAAGAGGTTTTTAAACAGATACTGAGAGATTCTTTTCCAGGTCTACAGGCTAAAATAAAATTAAAACATCTAGTCATAGCTAATGATGAGGAGCGTAAAATAATAAAAACACAAACACAACTACAGGCCCCTTTAACTACCTTGCAAAATGTAAGATATGGTCATACTCGAGAGATCACAAAAAAACTAGGAAGTAATTACTCTATTATGCTAAAACCTACTATGATTCCACTACTAAATCCTGAAATAGTATCAAAAGACACAGAGAAAGAAGCTCTTTTAATAAAACCACTCTTGCCCTTGGGTAGGTATTTATCTACTGTAGCCATAAGATCTATAGAAGCTAGATTAAATGTGGTGAAACCAGAATTAAACTCTATTTTAACCATAAATTAAGACAGTTGTCATTTTTTTTTGTATATTTGTCAAAAATAATAAGATATGAGTGCAGTATCTCCACTAGATTTCGACAATTTTGAAAATAAAGGACTATTACGTTATTTAAATATTGATATCCCGTTACGTAATATGTATGATTTTATAGAATTGTCTAGAAACGGAATAGATAAAAAAGCGTTATTGCATCTAGCTAAGACAATTAGTATTGATCTCAAGGAATTAGCACATATACTTCATATGTCTGAGCGAACTATTCAACGATATGATTTGAATAAAAAGCTAAACACAGAGGCGAGCGCACGGGTATTGCAATTAGCAAAATTGTATGCCAAAGGAGAAAATATATTTGGGGATCTTACTCGTTTTAAAAATTGGATGGAACACCCAAGTGTTGCTTTGGCTATGAAAAAACCAAAAGAATTATTAGATACAACTTTTGGTTTTCAGTTACTTAATGAAGAATTAGTTCGAATAGAGCATGGAATTTTTGCATAATGCAAGTATATCGAATCGCAAAACAAAAATATATTAAAGACCTTACTGGTATTGGAGCAAAAACAGTAGGAGGTAGGTGGAATCCAAAAGGAGTGGCTGTATTGTATACAAGTACTTCTGCTGCATTGTCGGCGCTTGAGGTTTTGGCACATTTACCAGCTGCATATTTTCCAGATGATATGTCTATTGCTACCATAGAAGTACCAGATACGTTGATTACTACAATAGAGACAAAAAAGTTGCCAAATGATTGGAATGAGATTCCAGTACCAATCGAGGTTCAGAATTTTGCAATGCAGTGGATAACAGAAGAACAATATTTAGGGCTTAAAGTGCCTAGTATTATAATTCCAAAAGAACAAAATCTTTTGGTAAATCCATTACATCCAAGATTTAATGAAGTAAAGCTTATAGATATAGAACCTTTTTGTTTTGATACTAGGTTGTTAAAATGAAATAATCACTGTTTGTACTAAAAAAATTATAATAAAACTATTACTCTCTTTTAGAGTTCTTATTTTTTCGTTAAAAATTTACTCAAAAATAAATATCATGTTTCGTTTTGTATAAATTACGAACATAATATGCGTAACGAATTCTTAATTTAGACGTCATATTGCTAATAACTAATATTAATTTAATAATAGAATGTATATAAAAATGAAAAATGTATATTTTTTAACTGTATTTGTTCTCGCTTTTGTAAGTTGTAAAGATGAAGCAAAAAAAAGTAACAATGAGAATGAAGAAGTTGTTGAAGTAGAAAAAATCCCAGGGATAGTGTTGGAGAATATGGATTCAACCATAAGTCCTAAAGAAGATTTTTACAACTACGTAAATGGTAGCTGGATGAAAACAACAGAAATTCCTGAAGATAGAACAAGTTGGGGTGGTTTTGGTGTTTTAAGAAAGAAAACAGATGATGATGTGCTTGCTATATTGAAAGAAGCAAAATCTAGTGGTAAATATGCAAAAGGAACAGATCAATACAAAGCATTGCTCATTTTTGAATCGATTATGGATACCGTTGCAAGAAATAAAGCAGGTATTACACCATTACAACCAACATTAGATAAAATAGCGGCTGTAAAAAATATAGCAGATATTCAAACATTATTAGTAACAGAAACAGCTGTTAATGCTCCTTTTTTAGGATTTACTTCTTTTCCTGATTTAAGTAATAGTGATATCAATGCACCATATGTGTCAACGGGAAGATTAGGATTGCCTGATAGAGATTATTATTTGGATCAAGATGAAAAATCAAAAGAGATAAGAGGACAGTATGTAGATCATATAACAAGAATGCTTCAGTTTATAGGAGATACAGAAGTACAAGCTCGTAAAGCTGCTGAGACTATTTTAGCGATTGAAACTAAATTAGCAGAACCTAGATTTGATAAGGTGCAGAGTAGAGATATGCGTAATTTTAATAACCCAAGAAGTATAGCACAACTTTCTAAGATAACTCCAGCGATAGATTGGTCTAAATTAATCAAAGATGTAGGAGTAGAAAAGCAATTAGATACTGTAATTGTTTTAGAGCCAAAGTATATGGAGACACTGCAAGAGGTGTTGGCTAGTACAGATATAGAAGATTTAAAAACAGTGGTGCGTTGGTCTACATTAAATAGTGTAACAGGGTCACTCTCTACAGAAATAGAAAAAGCAAATTGGGATTTCTTTAGTAAAACGCTTAGAGGAGCAAAAAAACAACGCCCAATAGAAGAAAGAGCATTAGCAAGAGTTAATAATTCAGTAGGAGAGGCTATTGGTCAATTATATGTAGATGCAAAATTTCCGCCAGAAGCTAAAGTGAAGGCAGAAAAAATGATAGCTAATGTAATCAAGGCTTACCAAAAAAGAATTGAAGCTCTGGATTGGATGAGTGATAGTACAAAAATCAAGGCGATAGAAAAATTAGATAAATTTACTGTTAAGATAGGATATCCGAATAAATGGGAAGATTATTCAAAATTAGATGTAAAAGAAGAGAATTCTAATTTTGAAAATACTATAGCAATATCAGAATGGTCATTTAAAAAATCAATCTTAGAGATAGGAGAGACTGTAGATAAAACAAAATGGGGAATGCCTCCTCAGCAAGTAAATGCATATTTCAATCCATTGTTTAATGAGATTGTTTTTCCAGCGGCGATACTTCAACCTCCATTTTATAATTATTCAGCAGATGATGCGGTTAATTACGGTGGTATAGGCGCGGTAATTGGTCATGAAATATCACATGCTTTTGATGATTCAGGAGCCCGTTTTGATGCAGAAGGAAACCTTTCTAACTGGTGGACAGAAGATGATCTTACTAAATTTACAGAAAGAGGAAATGCATTGGCAGAACAATATAGTGCTATAGAAGTATTAGACAGTGTTTTTATCAATGGTAAATTTACTCTAGGAGAGAATATTGGAGATTTAGGAGGTGTATTAGGAGCTTATGATGGGTTACAAATGCATTTTGAAGAAATTGGTAGACCAGAAGAGATAGATGGATTTACAGCAGAACAACGCTTCTTTATGTCATGGGCAACTGTGTGGAGAACAAAAATAAGAGAAGATGCTTTGAGAACAAGAATCAAAACAGATCCTCATTCTCCAGGGAAAACAAGAGCGATCCAGCCATTGTTGAATGTTCAAGCATTTTATGATGCATTTGATATCAAAGAAGGAGATAAAATGTATTTAGCTCCAGAAAACAGAGTGCATATCTGGTAAATTGATATTGTCTAAATAGAATATTAAAACCCCAAGCTATTACAGCTTGGGGTTTTTTGTAGAACTATATTTTTAAGAGTTTAGTCAAGAAAAGGACAAGATAGCATGCGTCATTTAATAATTAATCACTCTTCTTTTATTTCGTTCATTAATAAGAAAGCCTTATTTACATATTCTTTTTCTAAAAATAAGGTAAAATAATTTGAAGTAGAAATCACCTCAAATACTGGGATTCCATCATAGGCTAATAATTTAAAAATGTAAAAATACAAGCCAATAACTTTTGAGTTATCTTCTGGCAAAGCAATAGAAATAGAAGACAAATTATCGGTAACAGAAATGCAAGTCTCGTTTTTAAAATGCTTATCTACAATAGGTTTTAATGATGAGGTAACCAGTATATTACTTTCTTGGAAATTGCTAGAATAGGTGAAATATGCCTTTGCCTCATTTTTTACACTATCCAATAGATTACTTTGGCTTGTTAAAATATTATTAGAATTGAGAAATGTATATTCTGTTATTCCTGATCGAACTACAATATCACCTAAATTTCTCAAGTTATTAAGATGTTTTATTCGCCTAGGATGATAACGCCTTAGTGCCATTACTATAGAACCTGGTTTTACAGGTTTTTTCATGACCTTTTCCACTTTTGGTAGAAGGTCAATAGCCAGAGAACTAAAATTGATAATATCTCTAGATAAAGCATCCTCCAAAAAAGGTTGGTGTCTAAGTATATTGTGTACGCAATCAGTAATAGTCTTCATTGTTATATATTTAACATTTTGTGCAAATTTATGTTTTTTATTTTAATTTTTTTATTATCTGTAGACTATTAATTAATTATGTAGTACCAAAAACCACTAAAACCTAAATTGATGAAAATTTTAAAATTCGGAGGTACATCCGTTGGATCTGTAGAAAACCTGAATAGGGTAAAAGAAATTTTAACTTCGGATCAAGAAGATAAAATAGTAGTTTGTTCTGCAATGTCTGGCGTAACGGATCAATTAGTTCGTTTGGTAGAGAATATAAAATTTAATGATACAGATGCCATTACTAGAAACTTACACCAATTAGAGAGTAAACATAGTGATGTGATAGATGCTTTGATAGAAGATCAAGAGATTAGAAATACTCTTAAAGATGGTTTGTCTTCTATGGTTACAGATATGTTTGAAATAGCAAGTCAAGAATACTCAGAAGTTATAAACTCAAGAATTATTACTTATGGAGAAACTATTTTGACATATATATTCTCAGGCTTTCTAAACTTTGAAGGCATACCAAATACATTACTAGATGCAAAAGAATTTATGCATGTAGACTCTGTAGATAAACCAAATATAGATAAGGTAGGTGCGCGCTTGCATACAGTTATAGAAAAAGGAGTTCAATCTTCATTATATATTACACAAGGGTTTGTGTGTAGAAATGATAAAGAAGAGATCAGCCACTTAAAAAGAGGAGGTAGTGATTATACTGCTACAATCATAGGAGCTGCATTAAACGCAACAGAAGTACAAATATGGACAGATATTGATGGATTGCATAATAATGACCCAAGATATGTTGATGATACACACCCAATATCTCATCTTACCTATAATGAAGCAGCAGAATTAGCATACTTTGGAGCAAAAATCTTACACCCACAAACAGTTTCTCCTGTAGTAGGTAAAGATATTCCAGTACTTTTAAAAAACACTTTTGATCCCAGTGCTACAGGTACTATAATTTCTAATAGGGTACACCAAAAGGGATTAAAAGCAATCTCTGCAAAAGATGGAATTACTGCTATCAAAATCAAATCCAATAGAATGTTGATGGCACATGGATACTTAAGAAGGATTTTTGAAGTTTTTGATACATATCAAACATCAATAGATATGATTACAACTTCAGAAATAGCTATTTCATTAACAGTTGATAATACAAGTAATCTAGATGAAATTGTAAAAGAAATAGAAACGTATGCAGAAATAACAGTAGAAAATGATCATAGTATTATTTGTATAGTGGGAGAATCAGTGATCGATGATAAAAAATCATATAGACTTTTTGAGATATTGAATTTTATCCCCGTACGTATGGTATCCTATGGAGGTAGTAATAATAATATTTCTATTTTGGTAGATACCAAAGATAAGATACCAACCCTGAAATTTTTAAATGAAAAACTGTTTCAGGTTTATGAAGAAGCAGTCGTATAATTTGTTTGTTATGTATATGCAATATGCATAAAATTAAGTAGAAGGTATATGAAAGCATTAAATATAAAATGGTTTTAAGTATACCTCTACTTTTTTTACCTATAGAATAGTTTAATTTAGACAGTGTTCCGTTTATACTTTCCTAGTAGTTATTGGTTATACCAAAAAAAGACTTTAGATTTTTTTCGTTCCTTGTTATATAGATAAAATCATTTAAGTCTTTTTCTTTAATTATAAACTTGTTACATATTCTTTTTCTTTTGAAATCTTTTTTTCAAAGCTATAATTTAAGGTTTTGATTGAATTTATAATGAATAAATACGAATCTTGTAATTTTAATGATAAATTACAAAAATTAACATTTTGTTATGTAGTAATGTTTATTTTTAGCTTTTTTGTGCTGAAAGGTTGGTTTGTATATTAAATTTTTAGCATATCATTAATACGTGAAATAGGGCTTATGAAATATAGATTTATAGAAAAACAATATCTGGTACAACAGCTATTGAGGATAAGATGGTAAATAATAGTTCGTTAGTTTTTGTATTCACTTTTTTACTTATAATACTTCCTAAGTTTTTTTATGCTCAGGCAATAATAAATGAAACACCCGCATATTATAGGTGGTTTGATAATAGTGTGGGAGTAAATAATACTGGTTTGTATAACGGGATTGAATATGAAGAAGAATATAAAGTCAAAAGTGATAAGAATCAATTTTTCGACACCAAAAATTTTATTAGAGGAACTGTTAAATATGATGGACAATCATATTTTAATTTATCTTTAAAATATAATATATACCAAGATGAAATTCTGGTAAAACTACCCAATGGATTTGGAGAAATTATTTTACAACTTATAAAAGATAAAGTAGATAATTTTTCTATTGGCAATCATCAGTTCTCTAGAATTGCTTCTAAAAAAGAAGTAAAAATCGAAAATAAAGGATTTTATCAAAACCTTGCTGAGTATCCTTCTCTCTCATTATATCTAAAACATAAAAAAGTAAAGAAAGAATACCTGGAAAATAAAAAAATCTCGTACGAGTTTATTGATAAGTATATTTATGGAATTCTTTATAACCAGCAATATTATCAAATAAAAAATCAAAAAGATATAATCAGCATATTCCCCAATTTTAAAAAAGACATACAGGCTTTTTATAAGAAGAATCGATTAGTTCGTAAATCTAATCCAGATATTTTTTATAAATCTTTATCAAAGCATATCCATACATGGATTATAGAAAAAAATAATTAAGTAAAGAATGAAGTTTTTTTTAACAATTACCCTGTTTATTAATATTTATTGGATTTCTGCACAGCAAAATATTAAGAAAATATCTATTTCATTTGATAATATAACCATTACAGAAGCATTAAAACTCTTAGAAAACAAAACAGATTATCATTTTTATTATGCTAGTGAATGGTTAGATGAAAGGGTGCAAGTTTCTGGTGAATATAAGGATGTTTCTATTGCCAATATACTAGATGATATATTAAAAGATTCAATCATTAATTACTATATACTTAGCAAAAGAAGAATAGTGCTCACACGTAATACTATTATATACGATACACTTCCTAAAGGTTTTTTTGATGGTTCTGATAATAAAGATGTGAAAAATCTATTGTTTTATCAAGATAATGAGATTTCAGAAGAAAAAAGAATTAAAACGTATAGAATAGGAAAAGAAACTCGAAACGGAGTAAAAAAACAGTATACACTTACTGGTTATGTAAAAGATGTAAATACGAAAAAACCAATTCCAGATGTGAATATAGTGGTTAAGGAGAAAAATATTGTTGCGCAAACTAATGAAAAAGGGTTCTATACTATAGAACTACCTACAGGAGTAAACAATATAAAGATAAATTTTCTTGGTTTCGAAGATTCAGAATATAAAGTTGTGATATATAATAATGGTCATTTAAATTTTGAATTAAATGAAAATTTAGAGACTTTGGATGAAGTTTATATTGAAACAAATATGGACAAAAACATAAAAGAAACTACAACAGGAACAGAACAGATAGATGTAGAAGAATCAAAAAATATCCCTCTTGTATTAGGAGAAAGAGATGTCTTGAAAGCAGCAACAACATTACCAGGGATAACAACTGCAGGAGAAGGTGCGACAGGATATAATGTGCGAGGAGGTAAAGCCGATCAAAATCTTACATTACTAGATGAAGGTGTGCTATATAATCCACAGCATTTTTTTGGAATATTTTCTGCATTAAACCCTTTTGCATTAGGAAGTGTCAATATCTATAAAGGAAGTATCCCCGCTGAATATGGGGGACGATTATCATCTGTATTTGATCTGAAAACAAAAAATGGAAATACAGATAAACTTTCAGGAGAAGCATCAATAGGGCCAGTAACAGGCAATGTAGCCGTAGAAATCCCTATTATAAAAAACAAATCTTCTGTACTAGTGGGAGGTAGAGGAACATATGCTAATTGGATTTTGAAATCTCTTGATGACGAAAAATTACAAAAAAGTAAAGCCTCCTTTTATGATTTTATCGCAAAGTATCATTATAAAATTAGTGATAAAGATAATATCAAAATCACTGGGTATTATAGTAATGATGAATTTAGTATAACCTCAGATTCTTTATACAATTATAATAATCGATTATTATCATTAAAATGGAATCATAGGTTTAATGAAAAAAATAATGCTAGTGTTTTACTCGCAAATAGCCAATATAAATTCGGAATAGAATATCAAGGTAATAGGAATAATGATTTTAAACTAGCGTATGATATAAATGAAACAGAGGTGAAATTGAAAATGGATTACAATTATAATACCAAGTATAATTTTGATTATGGAATTTCTGGTAAATTATATACTGTAAACCCAGGAAGTATTAAACCTATCGGTAATGAATCTATTACAGAGGTCTTGGTAATACCAGAAGAAAGAGCAATAGAATCAGCTCTATTTCTTTCGGGTAAGCTTGACTTAAGTGAAAAATTATCTGTAGGTATTGGAGCTAGATATTCATTGTATGCAGCCTTAGGGAAATCAGAACAACGAATTTATGATAGGCCAAAAAATGAAAATACAATAACAGATACATTATACTTTGATAAGAATGAAATTATTAAAACATATCAAAATTCAGAAATTAGGTTGTCGGCAAGATATTTACTAACACCAAGTTTATCTGTAAAAACAAGTTATAATAGATCATCTCAATATATTCATACCTTATCAAATAATACGACAGCTTCTCCTACAGATTTATGGAAACTCACAGATATTAATATAGAACCTCAACAGGCTAATTTGTATTCATTAGGAATATATAAAAATCTAAAAGATGATGTTTATGAAATAAGTATTGAAGGATATTATAAAACATTAAAAAATATTCTTGATTATAAGGTGGGTTCTCAGTTACTTCTTAATAAAACTGTTGAGACAGAGGTTTTACAAGGAAAAGGAAAAGCATATGGTGTTGAGTTTTTAATTAAAAAGAATAAAGGAAAACTTAATGGTTGGTTGGGATATACGTATTCAAGATCATTTACAAAATTGGATAGTGAATTTAGGGAAGAACGGGTAAATGGAGGAGATTATTTTCCTTCAAATTTTGATAAACCACATGATTTAAGTGTGGTAGCTAATTATAAGTTTACAAAACGATTTAGTTTATCAGCTAATTTTGTATACCAAACAGGCCGACCAGTAACATTTCCTGTAGGAACATATAATTTTGAAGGCTTAGAATATGTACTATATAGTGACCGTAATGAGTTCCGTATTCCAGATTATTATCGTTTAGATCTAGGGCTTAATATAGAAGGAAATCATAAAAAGAAAAAAAAGGCACATAGTTTTTGGAGTATTTCAGTATATAATGTATTAGGTAGAAATAATCCATTCTCAGTGTTTTTTGTAACAGAAAAAGGGGAAATAAAAGCATTTCAAAATTCTGTATTTTCAATTCCTGTACCTACCGTTACTTATAACTTCAAATTTTAATCTTTTATAGGATAATTCATGAGTATGAGATTCCAAAAAAAACATCAGATACGTATACTATTTTTAATAGGTTTAATTATTTATGGATGTGTAGAACCTTTTGATTTTGAAGAGGAAGTGCAAGAACAAGAAGGAGTACTCGTTGTAGAAGCGCGACTAACCAATGAACTTAAAAAGCATGAAATTTTGTTGTCACGTTCCACTAGACTTAATGATAACGCTCTGAGAAAAGGAGAAGCAGCGGCAATAGTAAAAATAATAGATGATCAACAGAATGAATACATTTTTGAAGAAGTGTCATTAGGAAAATATGTATCAACCGTTGAGTTTTCAGCAGTATCTAATAGGTATTATAAATTATCGATTACCACAAGTGATGCTAGTAAATATTTATCTAACCCTATGACTTTGACAGCAGAAGCACAGATAGATAAAGTATATCTTTCTCGTACAACAGATGATAATGGAGTAGATGGAACAGGTATTTTTATAGATGGTTATAACCCAGACGGAACCTCTGTTTTTTATAAGTATGAATATGAAGAAACCTATAAGATTGTGGCTCGATTATGGGGGCGTCAGGAGGCTGTAATTGATAGAGATGCTCAAGGAAACCCAGTAGGAGTGTCTCTTGTAACAAAAACTAGAGAAGAAGAAGTGTGTTATGTCACTAGAGAGTCTAATGAAATTATTATAAAAAGTACAAATGATTTAAGTGAAGATAGATTGGTTGGAGTTCCACTCCGATTTATAGAAAGAGGACATCATAGCGCAACGTACCGTTATAGTATTTTGGCAAAACAATATGTGCAGTCACGAGAAGCTTATACATTTTATGAAACGTTAAAAAAATTCTCTTCAGCAGACAGTGATCTATTTTCTCAAATTCAACCAGGTTTTTTTGAAGGAAATATTTTTTTAGAAAATAATTCTAATGAAAAAGTGATAGGTTTCTTTGATGTTTCATCGGTCTCTTCAAAAAGAATATATTTCAACTATCAAGATGTTTTTCCTGACGATGCTACGTCTCTTTATGTTGTTGATTGCTCTGGTGAGAATATGGTGTATTCAGAAGGAGAAAGGTTGTATCAAGCAATTGAATCAGGGGATAAACTGTATAGTTATAATCCGTTTAGTGAGACGTATGAGATGACAAGAAAAGAATGTGGTGATTGTACAGTTTTTGGTAGTAATATAGTTCCTGATTTTTGGGAAGACTAATTCTTTATAAAGATGATTAATAATAAAGTGATATATATCGTTTTCTATTTCATTAGTATACATTTTGTATACAGTCAATCTATATTAGAAAAACAAACAGATATAGAGAATGTTAGTATGCCCCAAGAAGGAGTGTATATACATCATAATACAACATTATTGTTTTCTGGAGAATATTTGTACTATAAACTATATTGTATAAATCTAGAAACTAATAAGAAAAGCCATTTAAGTAAGGTTGCATATGTAGAGCTTGTAGGAGAAGATAAACAAATAGTTTTTAAACATAAAGTTAAATTAAATGATGGTAACGGGCAGGGAGATTTTTTTGTCCCAGTAAGTGTACCCTCAGGAAACTATAAGTTATTAGGCTATACAGAGTGGATGAAAAATGAAGGACTACCCGCTTTTTTTCAAGGAGATATAGGTATTCTTAATCCATATCAAGGAAATCAAAAAAAAATAGTGGCACATGATAGTATAGAACTAGCAAGCTCTTATCTTGATAAAGTAACTCAACAAAAGACAAGTGAAGAAACTATAAAATTAGTAGTTGATTCAAAAACAATAACAAATAGAAAGGAAGTATCATTAAAAATAAAAAATACACAAAACTCATTTGACTATGGAGATTATTCTCTTTCTGTACGAAAAATTGATACCATAGAAACACCATATAGATATAGTGCAATAGATTTTTTTAAACAAAATAAGAAAAAAACAAAAAATACAGTGCTCAAAGAATCACTTGTTTTACCAGAATTGAGAGGGGAGCTAATTTCAGGGAAAATAATACCTAAAAACCCGTTGCTTAAAATTGCTAA
This sequence comes from Aquimarina sp. I32.4, assembly GCF_002924285.1. Classification (NCBI taxonomy): domain Bacteria; kingdom Pseudomonadati; phylum Bacteroidota; class Flavobacteriia; order Flavobacteriales; family Flavobacteriaceae; genus Aquimarina; species Aquimarina sp. I32.4. Next base: position 24,684 of record NZ_PGUB01000036.1, read on the forward strand.
TAAGAAAATTGCATTATCTATTCCAAATAAAGAAGACTATCAGTTCAAAATTGCAATTACAGATAAGAAAGGGAGGTTTTATTTTAATCTAGATAAAGAATATAAAGGAAATAAAGCATTGCTACAAATTTTAGGGAATGAAGAAGGATATGAGATTCGATTAAGTAAACAGAAAGATATTATATATTCTGATATACAATTTCCTTCATTTAAGATAACTCCTAAAATGAAAGATATGATACTAGAAAGAAGTGTAAATAACCAGATTAGGAATGCTTATTTTACAGTAAAGCCAGATACAATTAATGAGTTGCCAATAAGAGACGCTTTTTATGGTAATGAGATAGAAACATATTATTTAGATGATTATACAAGATTTGCAACTGTCAAAGAAACAGTGGTAGAAATTTTGGATAATATATGGATAGATAAAAACAAAAAAGGAAAAGAGGTTTTACAAGTAAGAAGAAAGCGTTTATCATATAATAAAATAGACTTGTTACCTCTTGTTATTGTTGATGGGGTGATGATACAGGAACATGGTAACCTAATAGCTTATAACGCAAAAAAAATAAAAAGCATAAAGCTGTCCAGAGATAAGTATTTTTATGGATCTCAAGTGTTTTTAGGTATTATTGATATCGTAACTAATGAGGGGGATTTTCATGTAAATAATGTTGATAAGAACGTACACCCCATAAAACTGTTTAATCCTTTACCAGAGAAAAAATATTTTTATCAAAAATATGATGAAGCGAGTAAAAAGGACTCAGAGAAGATTCCTGATTTTCGTAGACAATTACTTTGGATCCCTAGATTAAAAATAAATAAAGAAGAAAAAATAGTTAATTTTTATACATCAGATATTAGTGGTGTTTATGAGATTTGTCTTGAGGGATTCAATCAAAAAGGAACCCCCGTATCTGTTAGAACAACAATAACTGTAGAGTAATATAGTGCCGCTTTTTAAATAAAATTTCCTTCAAATTCTTTCTTTTTACCTGAACCAAAAATAATTTAATTTGGTACGTAGTGATTTCAGATAAAGGGAAATTTGAACATTTTGGTTATTATAAAACTACAGTTTCGTTTTTTGAAACTAACTATCCTTATGTTTGTATGAATGTAAAAAAATGACACATGCTTACAAAAGTTTTCGGGAGTGCTGTATTTGGAGTAGAGGCAACAACAATAACAGTAGAAGTAAATATAGACAAAGGGATAGGGTATCATTTGGTAGGATTGCCAGACAATGCAATAAGAGAAAGTAGTTATCGTATTGCGGCTGCTTTAAAAAATAATGGCTATAAATTGCCAGGAAAGAAAATTACAATCAATATGGCACCTGCCGATATGCGAAAAGAAGGGTCGGCATACGATCTTACTCTAGCACTAGGAATTCTTACGGCAAGTTCACAGATCAAAGGAACATCAATAGAAAAATATTTAATTATGGGTGAGTTATCTTTAGATGGTACTTTACAACCCATAAAAGGAGTATTGCCTATCGCTATCAAGGCTCGAGAAGAAGGATATAAGGGGTTTATTTTACCAAAACAAAATGCAAAAGAAGCGGCAATAGTTGATCGATTAGAGGTATATGGGGTAGATTCTATAAAAGAAGTTATCGATTATTTTGATGATAAGGGAGATCTTGAGCGCACGATTGTCAATACAAAACAAGAATTTTATATAGCATTAGAGAATCCAGAATTTGATTTTGCAGATGTAAAAGGGCAAGAAAGTATAAAACGATGTATGGAGATTGCCGCTGCTGGGGGACATAACATTATATTAGTAGGCCCACCAGGTAGCGGAAAAACAATGTTGAGTAAAAGATTACCAAGTATATTACCGCCAATGTCTTTGCAAGAAGCTCTAGAGACAACAAAAATTCATAGTGTAGCAGGTCGTATAAAAGAGAGTATAGGGCTGATGGCACAACGCCCCTTTCGTAGTCCACACCATACGATATCAAATGTAGCATTAGTAGGAGGAGGAAGTTATCCTCAGCCTGGTGAAATTTCATTGTCTCATAATGGTGTTTTGTTTTTAGATGAATTACCCGAGTTTAAAAGAGATGTGCTTGAGGTAATGCGGCAACCCCTAGAAGATAGGGAGGTAACTATTTCTAGAGCAAAATTTACAGTTACTTATCCCTCTAGTTTTATGTTGGTTGCCAGCATGAACCCAAGTCCAGGAGGGTATTTTAATGATCCAGATGCACCTGTAACCTCTTCTCCAGCCGAAATGCAACGATATCTGAGTAAAATATCTGGGCCATTACTGGATAGAATTGATATTCATATCGAAGTAACACCTGTACCTTTTGATAAATTAAGTGAAGAAAGAAAAGGAGAATCCAGTATTGATATTAGAAAAAGGGTGATTGTGGCTCGAGAAATACAAACAAAAAGGTTTTCTGACTTAAAGAATATACATTACAATGCACAAATGGGGGTGAAGCAGATAGAAGAATTCTGTGTATTAGATAAAGTTTCAAAAGAACTGCTCAAAACCGCTATGGAAAAATTAAACCTCTCCGCTAGAGCTTATGATAGAATTCTTAAGGTTTCTAGAACGATCGCAGATATAGAAGGAGTAGAAAGGGTACAAAGTGATCATATTTCAGAAGCAATACAGTATCGAAGTCTAGATCGTGATGGATGGTTGGGGTAATTTTTTGTGATGATTATAAATTTATAAACTATTTATTGTTATTATCAACAATCGTATTCGTACAATTTCTAAAATTAATATTTTTAGAAAATATCATTTTGAACTCAAAATGAGTTCTTTTAGAAATTTTTAATGTAATTATATATGTACCGAATATTTTTTATTGCCTCACTATTGATTTTTATAGGTTGTAATCAAGTTGAAAAAGTAGATACCAGTAAACAATCTGTAGAGACAGCTGTGAAGGAGGTGTTGCCTGCAAATCCAATTCAACCCCCATTACAACTTACACTAGAGCAAGCTAATAATTTAGCAGAATTGCCATTAGCATGTTTACAAGTGGAATACCCTAATAGGTTAGGACAGACTCTTGGTGATAAAGAAAGTATCGGTGAACCTCACGAACTACACCCTGCGTTTTATGGATGTTTTGATTGGCACTCTTCGGTACATGGGCATTGGTCTTTGGTAAAACTACTCAAAGAATTTCCAGAATTAGATAAAAAAGAAGAAGCAAAAGCCAAATTACTTAAAAACATATCCAAGAAAAATATAGAAGCAGAAATTACGTATTTTAATGGAAAACACAATAAAGTGTACGAGAGAACCTATGGTTGGGCATGGTTACTTAAATTAGCAGAAGAGTTACATACCTGGAATGACCCTTTTGCGAGAGAACTAGAACAAAATTTACAGCCATTAACCAATATTATTGTTGAGCGATTTATTGAGTTTTTACCAAAACTTAAATACCCAATTAGAGTAGGAGAGCATACCAATACAGCCTTTGGATTATCCTTTGCCTGGGATTATGCAAATACAGTACAAAATCAAAAACTAAAGAGCCTTATAGAAACTCGAGCAAAGGATTTTTATAGCAATGATCAAGGTTGTCCAATAACATGGGAACCTAGTGGATATGATTTTCTATCTCCTTGTTTTGAAGAAATAGATTTGATGCGTAGGGTATTGGCAGAAAAAGAATTTGATAACTGGATATCTACGTTTATGCCTCAGTTAAAAGCTAAAAATTTTACAATCAGTGTAGGAGAAGTGTCTGATCGTACAGATGGTAAATTAGTTCATTTAGATGGACTTAATTTTAGTCGAGCATGGGTGTTGTATGGTTTAGCAGTACAATACAAGGAATATGAGCATCTTTTTTCTGTAGCAAATACACATATCAACTATTCTTTACCTAATTTGGTAGGAGATAGTTATGAAGGAGGGCATTGGCTAGGATCGTTTGCTATTTATGCACTTGATAGTAACGCTCAATAAATAAAAAGAGTATTCTGTATAGCAATCAAAAATAGTAAGTAAGAGAATGGTAGTGTAAAGCCACAGAAAAAATTAAACAAATGAAAAAGTTCTTTAATATTGGTCCAGGTACATGGGTAACAGCCGCTTTTATAGGCCCTGGTACCGTGACTGTATGCACTATGGCAGGTGTACAATTTGGGTATTCACTACTATGGGCACTAGTGTTATCTGTAATAGCCTGTGTTATTCTTCAGGAAATGGCGGCTAGATTAGGAGTGGTTACTCAAAAAGGACTTAGCGAAGTAATAAAGTCGCAGTTTGATAATAAAATAGTAAAAAGCATTCTTGTTATCTTAATTTTGTCAGCTATTTTTATAGGAAATGCAGCCTATGAAGCAGGGAATATAAGTGGTGGAGTACTTGGATTAGCTACAATACTAGAATCCTCAAAAGATACAATACATATCCCTAAATACTACTTAAGTATCAGTATTGGTATTATTGCATTTACTTTACTGTATATCGGTAATTATAAAGTATTAGAACGTAGCCTTATTGTATTGGTATTGTTGATGAGTATAGCTTTTGTGGTAACTGCAATTGTAACCAAACCAGATCTCTCTATGCTTTTCAAAGGGTTTATTCCTAATTTCTCAGAAGACAATGTATTAACTATTGTAGGGTTAATAGGAACTACAGTAGTACCTTATAATCTGTTTTTGCATGCCTCTATAGTTAGCGAAAAATGGAAAACTACAGAAGATTTACCAGCTGCAAAAAAAGATACCATCGTAGCAATTGTATTAGGTGGTATAGTATCAATGGCTATTATTGTAGCAGGAGCAGCTATACAACAATCAGAAATAAATAATGCAGCAGATTTAGCAAAAGGTTTAGAGCCCGTTTTTGGTGTTACTGCAAAATATGTACTCTCTTTGGGGTTATTTGCCGCAGGAATCACTTCGGCAATTACAGCGCCCCTTGCTGCCGCATATGTAGTAAAAGGCTGTTTAGGGTGGAAAGATGGACTCAAAAGTACCCCATTTAGAGCAGTATGGATGTTTATCTTATTTTTGGGAGTCTTATTTTCTTCTCTAGAGATTAAATCTATAGTGATTATCAGATTTGCTCAAATAGCAAATGGACTTCTATTACCTGTAATTGCAATTTTTTTAGTGTGGGTTATGAATCAACAGAAAATATTAGGAAAGTATACCAATACATGGAAACAGAATTTAATAGGGATTTTTATCATAATAATAACCTGTTTTTTGGGGTTCAGAGGTATTTGGAAAGTAATCGAAAATTTGTAGGATTTTTCGTCGTTTAATGTAAGAATATGAAAAATATAATACTCAATGCAGATGTAGGAGAGGAAACTGGTTTTGATGCAGATATAATGCCGTATATCTCATGGTGTAATATAGCATGTGGTAGCCATACAGGAAACGATTTGGTGATACAAGAAACCATCAGACTAGCAATGCAACATGGTGTAAAAATAGGAGCACATCCTTCGTATCCCGATCGTCAAAATTTTGGTAGAGTGAAAATGGAGATAGCATATGAGGATTTAGTAAAAACGATAACAGAACAAATACAATTAGTAAAAACATATACAGAAAAAGAAGGAGGAAAACTTCATCATGTAAAACCTCATGGAGCACTTTATAATGAAGCCGTAAAAAATAAAAATGTTGCTATGGCTATTATTGAATCTATAAAAAATGTCGATAAAAGTTTGCCTGTAGTGACCTTGAAAAATGATAAATTTTCATATCTTTCAGATCAAGGAATTGAGGTGAAATATGAGGCCTTTGCAGATCGTAATTATAATGATGATATAACATTAGTTTCGAGATCAGAAAATAGAGCAGTACTTACGGATCCCAAAGAAGTTTTTGAGCATGTAAAAAGAATGGTGTGTGATAAGAATGTAAAAACAAAAAACGGAGTAGTAGTTCCTGTTTTTTTTGATACAATCTGTGTGCATGGAGATAACCCAGAATCAGTTCGTATTTTGAAATATTTACATAAAGAATTTTCACAGATGGATCTATTGTAAAAGAATGAAAATGAAGTATGAATTGCAATATAAACAATATTCTGAAAATGCTATTTTAATACAGTGGCCTCAGGAAATTAATGAAAATATTCTTCAAGATGTACTCAGCTATAAAAAAAACATTGTAACTTTTTATGGTAAACTTATCATTGAGGTAATCCATTCATATAATTCATTGTTAATTGTTTATGTGTTTACTATAGAAAACATCTATACTACTTTTTTAGAATTAAAATCCTTATCTGATATTACAGGTGAATTTGTAAGTGATAAAACAAGAGTATGGAAAATTCCAGTCTGCTACTCTTCTACATTGGCTCCAGACTTAGAGGTATTTGCAAGTAAAAAAAAGCTAACAAAAAGAGAAGTAATTCATTTGCATACCACCCCAGTATATACCATTTATTTTATAGGATTCTTACCTGGTTTTTTATACTTGGGGGGACTTGATGATGTATTGTCTACTCCACGAAAAAAAACTCCATCCTTGCATGTTAAAAAAGGAGCAGTAGCTATAGGAGGAAATCAAACAGGAATATATCCCATGGATAGCCCTGGCGGATGGCATATAATTGGTATGTGTCCATTGAACTTTTTTGACCCAAATAATAGAGATTGTTGTTTTGCTTCTTCAGGAGATAAGATACAGTTTACAGTAATAGAAGAAGAAGAATATAACGCAATAAGTTCACTTGTAGAAAAGGGAGTGTATGCACCAGAATATGTTATTTTATGACAGGAAGTGTTACAGTAGTACGATCAGGTTTTTTTACTACCATTCAGGATGAAGGGCGTTTTGGGTTTTCAAAATATGGAGTTCCTTCTAGTGGAGCCATGGATAAAAAATCCTATGGATATGCAAATTTGATAATAGGAAATAAAACAAATGCAGCTTGTATAGAGTGGACATTGCAACCTCCCGTGTTACAATTTTCAAAACCCACATTGATTGCTTTGTCAGGAGCCAAAATAGATGCTTTTTTGAATGACAAAAAAATAGATATGTATAAGCAAATTCAAGTCAATACAAATGATGTTTTAAAATTAAGTACTTGTAGGAAAAATATGTATGGGTATATAAGTATAAAGCAAGGTTTTTTATCTCCTGTAGTACTTGATAGTAGCTCTTTTTTAAAATCAATAACTAGAAAACAAAGAATAGAAACTGGGGATACAATATCATATAATGAGATAGAATATTATAATAATCAATTTGCAACTATTTCTATACCTGCTATAGAGAGAAACACAAAAGAGTTAGAAGTATACAAAGGAATAGAGTTTGATTTGTTATCGCCAGCGCAAAGATCTACTCTATTAAATTCAGAATTTACCATATCGAATACCATCAATAGGATGGCAATACAGCTCGAAGAAAATATTTCTAATACGATACCGCCTATTATTACTTCTGCGGTATTACCAGGCACTGTACAACTCACCCCATTGGGTACAATGATTGTACTAATGCGGGATTGCCAGACTACAGGTGGATACCCAAGAATCTTACAGTTGACAGAAGATTCAATTAATCGGATCGCTCAAAAAAGAATGAAAGAGAAATGTAGTTTTAAGCTAATTAAATTCATATAGATTAACTCTTTTCTTTTTTTTTGTAATAAGTATGTTAATACCGTAACAATATTATTTGTAAGAAAATACATACGTAAGACAGGGGAAAAACCCCTATTTTATCATAGGGGATTTTTCCCCTATGTGTTTTTTTTACAACATTGTTTTTGAAGCTTAACGTGTTGTTTAATAGTTGTTTATAGTGTGACTGGGGTTCTTTTGTTTTGATAAGAAGGGTAGGTGTGTTTGTTTTGCTCATAGATTTTTAGATATCTTAGTACAGTATTAATAATAAAAATCATAAATGTTATGGGGAAAGATTTACCTAAAAAAAAGAAAAAAAGACCTGAAAAGTGTATCAGTGTTGAAGAAGCAAAAGGATTAGAGAAAAATTGGTGTGATACCAGAACACCAGAGATTGATAAGTGTTTAGGGTTTAATGATACTAGAGAGTTTCATTGGAGTGTAGCAGAATTACAGGAATACTTAAAGTATGTAAAAAAACAATCCAGGAAACAGGGGATAGATAATCCAGGAATTCGTATTTATTTTGGAGCGTATCCAAAAGAAAAATGTAAAATGAACAAGGGATATGCTACTGTCTTTTTAGCGCCTACAGGAGCTCCTGCAGGAGAGCAAGGTAAAGGAGGAGCACATGCACCAAATAATTATAGTATTGCGCCGTATAACTGGGGTAATAGCGGTGAGCCTTCTATAATATATTAATGGGAATACTAAAAGTTTTATTTATGATTGCAGAGCTTATTGCTGCAATAGTAGGAACATTCTACATATCAAAATATCGGATGAGTGAAAATATCCGGTATTTTGTTTTTTTTTTATGGTTTACTTTTTTTGTTGAAATAGTAGGTTCTTTTTCAATATTTATTTCTAAGTATAATACTTTTAATTATTTAAAGGGAACTCTTATTGCAGATAATTCTTGGTTATATAATCTTCATACTGTTATAAGTTATCTTTTTTATATTAATTTTTTTAAATGGAATATTCAAAATAAAAGTGCAACAAAAGTATTGAACTTAATTTCTGTTTTCTTTTTTATATTTTCAATTTGTCATTTTGTATTTACAGATATATTCTTTAAGCTTCATTCTCCAATTATAATTATTATTGGAACTACATTTTTACTTTATAGTGTATTTTCTTATTTTTATCAGTTACTTCAAAGTGATGAGATACTCAGAATTGGTAAGACTTTGGTTTTTTATATTGCAATAGGAACTTTAGTTTTTCATTTATGCGTTACTCCATTTTTTATTTTTCTTAAATTTTATAAGGCATCTATAAACCCTGAATTTGTTAAAATAACTAAAGTGGTTATACCGTGTGCAATTATTTTTATGTATACTTGCTACACCATTGGATTTATAGTATGCTCTCGAAAGAACAAATCTTACTAATTATATATTTTACCGTTATTATTCTTTTTTTTATAGTATTCAGTATCGTATTTTTTGTGGCTTTTCAACGTAGAAAAAATAAATTGATTTTAGATAAATTAAAGGCAGAACAGCGTTTTGAGGATGAGATTTTTAAATCTACCATAGAGATTCAAGAACAGGCCTTAAAAAATGTAAGTTGGGAGCTACATGATAATATAGGGCAGTTATTATCTACCGCAGTAATGCAGATCAATATTATGGGAACTACCATAGATGAGAAAACATCAGAATCCCTACAAGATGTTAGAAAACTAGTAGGCGATAGTTTGCAGGAAATACGTAGCTTGTCTAAAACCCTTAATCATGAAGTAATTCAAAATGTAGGACTCGAAAAATCTATTCAGGTAGAGCTCAAACGATTTGAGAAACTTAATTTTTTAACTCCTGTATTAACCGTAAAAGGAGATGAAGTATATATTGATCCCAAAGATGAGATTATTTTATACCGTATCATTCAGGAATTTTTCTCTAATACAATTAAGCACGCAGAAGCTTCTCGATTAGAGGTAATATTAGACTATACTCCAGAAGCTTTATTGATTACGATAAAAGATGATGGTGTAGGGTTTGATATGCAGTCTGTTCAGTCTAATTCTGGGTTATTAAATATGAGAAGCCGAGCTTCTTTGCTTAAAGCTTCATTAGATTATACCTCTTCACCAGGAAAAGGAGTTTCACTTAGCTTGTCATATCCTATACAACATAAGGATTGATTTAATACATTTGTCTTATTAAATAAAGAAACTGATAGTTTCTATACAACCTGTTGATAAAGTGGGTTTGTGATAAAGATCAATTGAGATGATTAATGAGGATGTTTTGATCAGTATTGTATAGCACATTTTAGAAGACAATAAAAAAAAACAGATGAAAAAGAAGACAGTTGTCATTGTTGATGATCATCTTTTGTTTGCACAATCATTAGAAGGGTTGATTTCTAAACTCGAAGGATATAAAGTTTTAGCCATTTTAAAAAATGGAAAAGAACTCACGCAGTATTACTTGCATAAAAGGAGAACACCAGATTTGGTACTTCTTGATGTAAAAATGCCAGTGATGGATGGGGTGCAAACTATGCAATGGCTCAAAGAAAATCAACCAGAGCAAAAAGTATTAGCACTAACGATGGAGGATGATGAAGACACTATTATAAAAATGCTTCGATCAGGGGCAAAAGGATATTTGCTGAAAGATGTGCACCCAGAAAACTTTCAATTTGCTATGAAAATGGTGTTAGAACAAGGTTTTTTCTATTCTGGAAAAATACAGGTAGCATTGCAAAATTCTGATAAGAATAAGAAAAGAGAGGAATTGCATGAAAAACTAACAGATAAAGAAAAGTTGTTTTTGAAATTTGCCTGTTCAGAACTTACATATAGAGGTATTGCAGAAGAAATGAGTCTAAGTCCAAAAACAGTAGAGAACTATAGAGAAGCAATTTTTAAAAAATTGGAAATAAAAACCAGAGTAGGATTAGTGATTTATTGTATAAAACATAAGCTCATTATGATCTAATGAACATATTCACCACAGTTTTATAGAATAAAACGTTGTTTTTCTTATTTCTTAAAGTGATAGCGATCTTAAGTCTTTCGCAGACGGCTCTAATTTTTTATATTATTTTTGTATATCTAATAAATATTTTTCTATATTTGAAAACATAAATGAATAACAGAAACATACATATCAATATTGTCATTAGCATTGAGGTGATTATTTCACCTTGATAAGGGATAGTATTGTAAAAATATAAATAGACAATCCCTTTACAGAAGTAAAGGGATTTTTTTTTGAAATAGATTAAAGAAGAATGAAAATACAAGTAATAAATATTCGTATCAATGTCATTAGCATTATTGTGATTAGTTCACCATAATGAAGGGCCTTGGTATATCAAAAAAATATAAACTCCCTTCAGTATTTGAAGGGAGTTTTTTTTGGTCTAATACCAATTTAATTTAATGCGTCATTAGAAAGTTGAATTAGTATTAAGGCTTCTTAAAATAAAAAAATAACAAATAGTGATTGTAAATATAGTAAATGTAAGTATTTGAAAATCAATATTTAATGATGCGTTAAAGCTCATTGGATATTGTAAGGATATTGAATAATGTATAAAGATTTAGTTACAACGAAATAATTTTATATCGTGGTTTATTTTATAAGATAGATATATCGCAAAATAAAAGTTAAAATTTTAAATAATTCACAAAAACTGATATTCAAAAAGGATGAGCATCAATAAGTTTAGTAAACAAGTTACCCAAGATGACACACAACCAGCGGCACAAGCGATGTTGCACGCAATTGGTCTTACAGATGAAGATTTTAGTAAACCATTGGTTGGAATTGCTAGTACAGGCTACGAAGGAAACCCATGTAATATGCACCTTAATGATCTGGCAAAGCTAGTTAAGAAAGGTACATTAGAAGAAGATGTAGTAGGGCTTATATTTAATACCATTGGGGTGAGTGATGGGATTTCTATGGGAACTCCAGGAATGCGTTTTTCATTACCCTCACGAGATGTGATCGCCGATTCTATGGAGACCGTGGTGCAAGCAATGTCATATGATGGTATGGTAACTGTAGTAGGTTGCGATAAAAATATGCCAGGAGCGTTGATGGCAATGCTTAGATTGAATCGTCCTGCAATACTGGTATATGGAGGAACGATAGCTTCAGGGTGTCATGAAGGAAAAAAACTAGATGTAGTTTCAGCCTTTGAAGCTTGGGGAGAAAAGGTAGCAGGAACCATAACGCAAACAGAATATAAAAGTGTTATAGAAAAAGCATGTCCAGGGGCAGGAGCTTGTGGAGGAATGTATACGGCAAATACAATGGCATCTGCAATAGAAGCATTAGGAATGTCATTACCATATAATTCTTCAAACCCTGCAATTAGCTCAAATAAAGAAGAAGAGAGTATTGCGGCAGGTCGTGCAATGCGAAATCTTCTTGAAAAAGATATCAAGCCCAAAGATATAGTAACCAAAAAATCACTAGAGAATGCAATACGATTAGTAACCATTCTTGGTGGGTCAACCAATGCCGTACTTCACTTTTTGGCAATTGCCAGAGCGGCCGATGTTGATTTTACGTTAGCAGACTTCCAAAGAATTAGTGACGAAACTCCATTTTTGGCAGATTTAAAACCCAGTGGAAAATATCTGATGGAAGATGTGCATGAGGTAGGAGGTATACCAGCAGTATTAAAATATTTACTAAAGAAAGGATTACTTCACGGAGACTGCTTAACAGTTACTGGAAAAACAATAGCTGAAAACTTGTTGGATATACCTGACCTTAAAGAAGGACAGGATGTAATAAGACCTTTAGAAAGTCCAATAAAAGAAACTGGTCACTTGAGAATTATGTTTGGTAATTTGGCAGAAGACGGATGTGTAGCAAAAATTACAGGTAAAGAAGGACTACGTTTTCAAGGAAAAGCAAAAGTATTTAATGGAGAATATGCTGCCAATGATGGCATAAGAGATGGTTTAGTAGAGAAAGGGGATGTCGTTGTAATACGATATGAAGGCCCAAAAGGAGGACCAGGGATGCCTGAAATGCTAAAACCTACTGCTGCTATTATGGGAGCAGGTTTAGGTAAAAATGTAGCCTTAATTACTGATGGACGGTTCTCTGGGGGAACACATGGATTTGTAGTAGGACATATTACTCCAGAGGCACAAGAAGGAGGCCTGATAGGGTTGGTAGAAGATGGTGATATCATTACCATTGATGCTGAAACAAATTCTATTACCGTGGCTATTGATAAAAATGAAATAGAAAAACGAAGAACAGCATGGAAACAGCCGCCTCTCAAGTTTAGCAAGGGAGTATTGTATAAATACGCTCATACAGTTTCGTCTGCATCACAAGGATGTGTAACAGACGAATTCTAAAAATGTTTTAGAACACTGTAAATTTAATATAATTGTTTTCCAGCAAATGCTGGAATCAAAAAAGATAGCATTTGATGCTGATAAATTATCATTCTGGTACAGATCAGAATCTAAAAAAAGTCTAGACTCTAGTTTCTAAAAGTCTGGTCTCAAAAAAAAAGAGTGTATGGAAACACAAACGGAAACATTAAAAAAAGAAACAAAAGTGTCAAACAAACGTATGACAGGTGCAGAAGCAGTAATCCAGTGTCTATTGGCAGAAGGAGTAGATTTAATTTATGGATACCCTGGTGGAGCCATAATGCCAGTTTATGATGAACTGTATAAGTTTCAGGATCAGTTACATCATGTGTTAACCAGACACGAGCAAGGAGCAACACATGCGGCTCAGGGGTATGCTAGAACTAGTGGTCGAGTAGGGGTCGCACTTGCTACCTCAGGGCCAGGAGCAACCAATTTTGTAACAGGGATTGCAGATGCACAAATTGATTCTACACCTATGGTATGTATTACAGGACAAGTAGGGTCTCATCTTTTAGGATCAGATGCGTTTCAAGAAACAGATATTATAGGAATTTCTACTCCAATAACCAAGTGGAATCATCAGATTACCAAAGCAGAAGATATTCCTTCTGTATTAGCAAAAGCTTTTTATATAGCGCGTTCAGGTAGACCAGGACCCGTATTAATCGATATAACAAAAGATGCGCAATTTGGAGAGCTGGATTTTATATATGAGAAATGTGTAGGAGTACGAAGCTATCAGCCAGTACCAAAAACAGACCCAAGTACAATAAAAGAAGCGGCTAAACTTATTAATAATGCCAAAAAACCTATGATCGTATTTGGTCAAGGAGTAATTCTTGGCAAAGCAGAAGAAGAATTAAAGACTTTTGTAGAAAAAACAGGAATACCATCTGCATGGACTATTTTGGGGCTTTCTGCATTACCAACAAAACACCCTCTTAATGTGGGAATGGTTGGAATGCATGGTAACTACGGCCCTAATAAGTTGACGAATGAATGTGATTTGTTGTTAGCCATAGGAATGCGATTTGATGATCGAGTGACAGGTAATTTGGAAACCTACGCAAAACAAGCTAAAGTCATACATTTTGAAATTGATCCAGCAGAGGTAAATAAAAATGTAAAAGCAGATGTAGCCGTTATGGGAAATGTAAAAAATACCCTAACTCAATTATTTTCTTTGGTAGAACCTAAAACCCATGATTCCTGGCTAAAAAAATTTAGAGATTATGATGTTATAGAATATGATAAAGTAATTAAGAATGAGTTGTTTCCTGATAAAGATGGATTATCTATGGGAGAAGTAATAAGAGGGATTAATCAAGAAACAGGAGGAGATGCTGTTATTGTATCAGATGTTGGGCAACACCAGATGATTGCTTGCAGATATGCAGAATTTACTCAATCCAAAAGTAATATAACCTCTGGAGGATTAGGCACAATGGGATTTGCATTGCCAGCAGCTATTGGAGCTAAAATGGGAACTCCAGAGCGAGAAGTAGTAGCTATTATAGGAGATGGTGGTTACCAGATGACAATACAAGAACTAGGAACTATTTTTCAAACTAAAATACCAGTAAAGATTGTTGTTTTGAATAATGATTTTCTTGGCATGGTGCGCCAGTGGCAACAATTATTTTTTGATAAAAGATATGCCTCAACAGAAATGGTAAATCCAGATTTTGTAAAAATAGCAGAAGGATATCATATCAAATCAACAAGAATAACCAAAAGAGAAAATCTGCAGGAAGCAATAGCAGAAATGATTGCGTGCAAAGAATCGTACTTTTTAGAAGTATGTGTAGAAAAAGAAAATAATGTATTCCCTATGATTCCAACAGGAGCATCAGTTTCAGACATAAGATTAGAGTAATAAAATAGGTTATTCCGAATAGAACCGGAATCCATATACAATATATCAGTAATGAAAAAAGAAAATTATACCATATCAGTATATACCGAGAATAATATAGGACTGTTGAATAGGATTTCTGCAATATTTTTGAGACGCCATATCAACTTAGAAAGTTTTACTGCATCGGTATCAGAAATCAAAGATGTTTTTCGTTTTACAATTGTAGTAAGTATTACAGAAGAGCAAGTAAAAAAGATAATCGGGCAAATAGAAAAGCAGATAGAAGTAATCAAAGCTTTTTATCATAAAGATGATGAAACGATTTATCAAGAAACGGCATTATATAAAATTGCTTCAAAATTATTATTTGAAGAACGTAAAATCCAAAACGTAATTAAAGATAGTAATGCAAATATCGTTACCGTAACTCCAGAGTTTTTTGTATTAGAAAAGACGGGAAGACGAAGGGATGTAGAAGAATTATATAATCAATTAGAACCGTATGGTTTAATGCAATTTGTGAGATCAGGTAGAATTTCTATCACAAAACAGAAAATGCATATTTCTAAAATACTAGAGAATTTTGGAATAGAAGAAGAACTTGTATAAAGAGATATAGGTTCTCAAAAAATTAATTGATATATACAATTAAAAATAAAACAACTAAAATCAAAATTAAACCAAATTTCCTCGCGGAAATCACAACAAATTAAAAGCAATGGCAAATTATTTTAATACGCTATCATTAAGAGACCAATTAATCCAGTTAGGAAAGTGCAGATTCATGCAACCAGAAGAGTTTTCTGGGGGAGTAGAAGCGCTAAAAGGAAAAAAAATAGTGATCGTAGGATGTGGAGCACAAGGATTAAATCAAGGATTGAATATGAGAGATTCTGGATTAGATATTTCATACGCATTACGAGAGGCAGCGATCAAAGAAAAAAGACAGTCTTTTAAAAATGCATCAGAGAATGGGTTCAATGTAGGAACCTATGAAGAATTAGTTCCTAAGGCAGATGTGGTTATTAATTTGACACCAGATAAGCAACATACACAAGTAGTAAATGCAGTAATGCCTTTGATGAAAAAGGGAGCTACATTGTCGTATTCACACGGGTTTAATATTGTAGAAGAAGGTATGCAAGTACGTGATGATCTTACTGTGATTATGGTAGCTCCAAAATGTCCAGGGTCTGAAGTAAGAGAAGAGTATAAAAGAGGATTTGGAGTACCTACATTGATAGCAGTGCATCCTGAAAACGACCCTCAGGGACATGGTTTTGATCAAGCAAAAGCCTATGCTGCTGGAACAGGTGGACATAGAGCAGGAGTACTGGAATCTTCGTTTGTTGCCGAAGTAAAATCTGACCTTATGGGAGAGCAAACCATTTTATGTGGATTATTACAAACAGGATCTATCCTTTGTTTTGATAAAATGGTAGAAAAAGGTATTGACCCAGGGTATGCCTCTAGATTAATTCAGTATGGATGGGAAACCATTACAGAAGGAATGAAATATGGTGGTATTACCAATATGATGGATCGATTGTCAAATCCTTCAAAAATTAAAGCATTTGAACTTTCTGAAGAGTTAAAAGATATCATGCGTCCTTTGTTTCAAAAACATATGGATGACATTATGAAAGGGTATTTTTCTAAAACAATGATGGAAGATTGGGCGAATGATGATAAAAACTTATTGTCTTGGAGAGCAGCAACGGGCGAAACGGCATTCGAAAAAACGCCTGCAGGAGATGTTGAAATCTCTGAACAAGAGTTTTATGATCATGGAGTATTGATGGTTGCTTTTGTAAGAGCAGGGGTAGAACTAGCTTTTGAAGCAATGACAGATTCAGGAATTATAGAAGAATCAGCGTACTATGAATCATTACATGAAACACCATTGATAGCAAACACCATTGCTCGTAAAAAATTATTCGAAATGAATCGTGTTATTTCTGATACAGCAGAGTATGGATGTTACTTGTTTGATCATGCATGTAAACCATTATTAGCAGATTTTATGAAAAAAATTGATATAGATGTTATTGGTACAGCATATGATAAAAATAAGAGTAATGAAGTAGATAATGCAAAGCTCATAGAAGTAAATACGGGACTTAGAAATCACCCAATAGAAACCATTGGAGATAGGTTGAGAGCATCTATGACTGCGATGAAACCAATAGTATAAATATAAAAAGTTATTTGTCTGGCCGAATCTGTTGAAGTTTTAAGATGTGTATTGTGTAGTCTTTGATAGATTCTGGCTGGCCAGAAATAAAAAAAATGTAAGGAGTAACCAACCAGACATGAATAATAATATATAATAGTAAGCTTAGAATATGAGTACTATAACCACCACATATTTCCCTCAATTAGAAGATATACAAAAAGCTGCTTCTACCATAAAAGAAGTGGCAATGGTTACTCCACTTATGAATAGTATTAGGTATTCTCGTAGATATGAAGCCAATGTTTTATTGAAACGAGAAGATCTTCAGCGTGTACGCTCCTATAAGATTAGAGGAGCATTTAATAAAATAAGTTCTTTAAGTAAAGAAGAACTGGCAAAAGGAGTAGTTTGTGCTAGTGCAGGAAACCATGCGCAAGGCGTTGCATTTGCGTGTAACCATTTAGAGATAGAAGGTACCATTTATATGCCTTCTGTTACACCAAAGCAAAAAGTTGCCCAGACGCAAATGTTTGGAGGAGATCATGTAAAAATTGTACTTGAAGGAGATACATTTGATGATTCATATAAAGCCGCAATGGCAATATGTAATGCCGAAGGAAAAACATTTGTACACCCTTTTGATGATCCTAAAACTATAGAAGGGCAAGGAACAATAGGGTTAGAAATTATAGAACAATCAGAGAATCCAATAGATTATATATTTGTGGCTATTGGAGGAGGAGGATTGGCTTCTGGTTTATGCGGAGCAATACATGCATTATCACCGCAAACAAAGATTATAGGTGTAGAACCAGAAGGAGCACCTTCTATGTTTACCTCATTACAAAATAATAAGAATACAGAACTAGCAGAAATTGATAAGTTTATTGATGGAGCAGCAGTGCAAAAAGTAGGAGACTATAATTTTGATATCTGTAAATCAGCTTTATCTGATATGTATACTGTACCCGAAGGGCTAGTATGTCAAACAATTTTGGATTTGTATAATAGAGACGCAATTGTTGTAGAACCTGCGGGCGCATTAACACTAGCTGCATTAGAGTTTTATAAAGACAAAATCAAAGGGAAAAATGTAGTGTGTATTGTAAGTGGTAGTAATAATGATATTACTCGTACAGAAGAGATCAAAGAACGAGCATTGTTGTATGCAGATTTAAAACATTATTTTATTGTACGTTTTCCACAAAGAGCAGGAGCACTAAAACAATTTGTAGGAGAAGTACTGGGGCCAAATGATGATATCACTCATTTTGAATATTCAAAAAAATCAAGTAGAGAAAACGGACCAGCTGTAGTAGGAATAGAATTAAAAGATAAAAAAGATTTACAACCGCTAATTACCAGAATGAAAGAACTTAATTTTTTCGGAGATTATCTAAATGATAAACCCGATTTATTTCAGTTTTTGGTATAAGAAAACATAGTTATTAGCTGTAAATAAAACGTCTCTATTCCAGAATAGAGACGTTTTTGTATTGTATTCAATAAATATTATTTAGAAATGACAAACTTCTTAGTAGTAGAAGAATTATCCTCTTTAGTAATTTTTAAAAAATAGTTGCCTTTCGGTAATTTTTCTACAGAAATTTCTAATTGATTATTAGATGTTTGATTTTTGTTAACAGGAACTTTTTTAATTATTTTTCCTGTAATATCAAGAATATCTATGGTTTTAATTTTGATATGTTCTATTACAGTGTTTACAAATAGAGTATGCTGTGCTGGGTTTGGGTGAATTGTAACAATATTATTAGAAGTTGTGTGTAGCATTCTCCTTCTTGGGTCAACACTACTTGCACTACCTTTTCGTCCATTAAGTGATGTTATATTTTGAGTTGGTGCTAACCATTTTTTTAAGAAAGGATAGACCCTGTTGAATCGTAAATAAGAGTCGTTAGTTTCAAAAGGAAGATTACAACCAGATTCCCCTCTTTCTAAATGCCCAACAAAACGTTTATTTTGATTGAATAAAGGAGATCCAGAAGAACCAGATTGTGTGATCCCCATGTCCTTATCCCACATAATTTTAAAATGATCTTTGTTTTTAGTATCAAAAGGTGTAGGTGAACCTATTGTAGCAGGATCTTTATCAATCGATATCTTTTTTATATCTCCTACTGGATGATGTATCCCTACCGATTGTGTTGGAACATTTGTTGAAGCATCCCAACCGTTATAATATACATTATAGCTAAGTGGTGGAGTTTTTGATAGTTGTACTAATAAATAATCTTCTTTATGCCCAATCTGTCCCAATTTATCTTTTTTACCATTAGCCAATACCTTAGAGCCTGATATAGAGTAATCTCTAAATGCATTAGGAGCATCAGTACTACTACAATTAGGAGATTGATAATTAAATACAAAAACCCAAGATTTTATATTAGTGGTCTGCTGAAAACTATCAGAACAATGATAAGCGGTTATAAAATATGGAGTGCCGTCATTTTTTTCATTATTAAGCAAAGATCCAGAACAAAATCATTTCCCTTTATCGGTTACAACAAGGGCAACAGAATTAATTTGATCTTTCCATTGACTACCTTGGGGACAGTTTACATTAATATTACAATCACCAGAGCTATTAAAATCTTTTGCTTCTGAGTGACCTATCGCTTTTGCAATACCAAAAATATCCATGTAGTCATGAGCTACCGATTCTATTTGCAATGCTGGAATTTCTACTACGGTATTAGGTTGATAATATTCTATAGTAATTTGATCACCCTTGATTGGTGCAGTACTAAAAACTCCAGATTCATGATTGTTTTGAGAGGTAAAAGCACCTCTTATGTCAGAACGATCCTTGTTGTAAAGAAATAGTTTTGCACCTTCAGGGATATAAAAATCAGAAAAGGTAAAATTAAGAGATTTTGCTCCTTGAGAATAAATGGTTAATAACCAAAACTTATTACCTTGAGCATCTGTATACCATTTTCCCGAGTTCTTTGTGTTGAGATGTACATCATGTCCATAAGCAAATCGATAAGCAATGTTTTTACCTTCGTCCTGTAGATCCTCTTTCTGTAATTTCTTAAAATCAATTTTGGGCATGGTTACCTTAGGTATACCATTTGATTTTGAAACATTTTCTGTAGCAAATCGTGGAGTACCACCCTCACTGATCTGGGCCTTGATGCTCATTCCTAAAAGTAAGGAAAGTGCAATTGTGAAACATTTTTTTTTCATTTGTGAGTATATTAATTTGAGTTAATAGACTCAAAGTTAGGGAAGAAACAAATTTAAATTCCTGATATACAGAAGGTTAACTGAGTATTGTATTCTGATCAGTGAATGATAATAAAACCCTAAAAACATTTTTAATATAATTGATTGATTTTTAGTTTTTTATGATTTTTTTTGTGTAATATTGGTTTTAAGAGAGTTCTTAATGAAATTATAATTTAACTACAATTTATTGTAACTGATTAATTATTTCTTATCATTAAAACTAAATTTAATGTATAATTATAGAAAGAGATGATCCCACATGGTTATCTCTTTTGTTTTGATAAATATTTTTTTTAAATAAATAGAGGTAGTTATTAATAAGAGCATAAATTAGTTTATCTTTTGTTTTAAAAATCCTTATTTTTAGGTTGTGAGAAGAAGAAATAA
>NZ_PGUB01000037.1:0-43614 GCF_002924285.1 Aquimarina sp. I32.4
TGAAACCATTTAATGGAGTGGCAACTAAATATCTACAGAATTATATGAACTGGTTTATGGTCTTGGAACGCATAAAAGAGAATAACCAACGTCTCAAATCCTTTGCCTACTATGCCCTTGCTGGACAAAATGCATGGCAAATTTGGAAAACAACAACTGAATCAGTCATATAGTAGAATATAGCCTTTCTTTTTAAATGTAATTATTTCTTATTAGAAATACCTCAATACAAAGTAAAGGCTAAGCTGTGCTTAGTGGCGTTCTGAGTAAGTGAGCTATGATATGAGTATTATAAAAAATCAAACAAAAGCTCCCAGCAACAGGTAAAACAAGAACTTGGATGGAAACTTTAGATGCGGATTATATAATAAGGATAGTAAGACCTGAGACATGTGGAAATAAAGTACATTACATGTTTGATAAAATTGGTAATTTTATAAGTAAATGGTAGAAAAGAGAAATATAAATATTAAAGAAATAAAATCAATTTTAGAATTTATTCTTAGTGATCAAATATCTAGAGAAGAAGGTTCAAAATTGGCATTTGAATTAAGAGAATTATCTGATAATAATTTACTTGATTATTCTCCCAAAAAGGATGAAGATTTAATTTGGGAAGCTATACTGTTTATTGAAGGATTAGATTTAAAGGATTCACCAAATACTTATTTGCACAATGAATATGATATTAAATCGTATTTTAAAAAATTAAAAGAACCCAGCTTCCGCTAAGTTGTGCTTAGTGGCGTTCTGAGTAAGTAAGCTATGAATATTTCAGATAAATGAGCAGGAATTATAAATTTCAGAATAAGTCTGGTTTATATTTTGTGAGTTTTGACCCCGCTCGGGGGTTCTTGTAATAATATTTTTATCTAGATATGTAGGTTTAAGCCTGTGACTGATAATAATAAAGATTGGTAGATCAATAGCGATAAATACGAGTAAGAAAACTAAAAAAAGCGAGGTAAAAATTTCACACTCGCTTTTTTATATTTTGTTGTGCTCTTTTGGTATAAAGAGCAATAATCTCCTATATATCATCATAGCCTACCTGTGAATTGCATAGCTAGAAGATGCAGGAAGTTGCTTTATGAATTTGATAAACGGTTTAAGGTTCAAGGTTACTGTAATAGTGTATAAAGTTTTCATAACTGTAATTATTTTAATTAATATTCATTTTGTTTGATCATAGTATAACCAATTGTTGTGCCAAAAAATAAAGTCAAATGTATGTATTTCTTTTTCAGTGTGTTGTGTGCTTTTGTTTCTTGTGTTAAAATGTAGATACATGTGTTGATGAAGTATTTTTTAATAAGTTTTTGAACTTAAAATTTAAAAAAATGATTAAAAAATAGGTCAGTTTCAAAAAACGGTACTTCTATGTAGTATTATTGTACCAGAAAAGGATGTATTGATCCAGATTTTTGTGTTGAATAAAAAAAATTAGACATAAAAAATAAGAATAGCTTTAAAGAGAAATGTGCTAATACAAGCCATGCCATTTCCTTTGATATTGATAAAAAATTATAGTGTTTCTACATATATTTGAAGCACAATAGAATAAACATATGAGAAAAGTCCTACCCACAAAAATAAAAGCCTTCAATTTACAGGAGATGCTTCTTGTATTGGCTATTATTGGTATTTTGTTGTTGATAGCGTTGCCAAATTTCTTGCCTTTGATAGCACAAACCAAGGCGCAAGAAGCCAAAATACAGCTCAAAACGATTAGTAATATGCAAACGCAATATCGATACCTTAATTCTAAGTATTCGATGGATTTTACAGAGCTTAATTATGAAGCCCCTAAAACGGTAAAGAATGGAGGGACTGCCAATTATAGCTATGAAGTACTAGAGGCGAGTGTGTCTAATTTTAAAGCAAGAGCCACAGCCGTAGTTGATTTTGATGGAGATGGAGTGTTTAATGTGTGGGAAATAGACGAAAACGGTAATCCTAAACAAATAATAAAAGACTGATGCTTTTGGTCAAAATACTTAGCCTGGTGGTATTAGCAGCAATAGCTTATCAAGATCTTAGCGATAGAAAAGTGTACACTTTTGTATTCCCTGTGCTTATTGGCTTATTAGGATATTTACACTATCAAAGCGTAGAAATAATTACTTTTATAAGTGCGATATGTATCAATATTGCAATGCTTGCTATTATTATAGGTTTATTATACCTATATACAATAGTAAAAATAAAACGACCTTTTTTTGAAGAAGTATTCGGGATGGGTGATGTGCTCTTTTTTGTAGCACTTGCTATAGGATTTCCTACCATGACATTTATAATTTTATTTGTCTTTTCATTAATTTTTTCTTTGCTGGTATGGTTGGTTCTTAAAAAAAGAGCAAAACATGATTCAGTACCGTTGGCGGGATATATGTCTATATTTTTTGGAGTATTGTTTATAATGCAATGGGTGACTAATTCATTAACACTGTATCTGATATGAGTACTACAAAAAACTATGAAATACCAGTGCATTTGAAACAGATGATTACTTCAAATCAAGCATTTCATTATAGAATAATACCAGTAGTAAAAGAAGAGGGGATACTTCATCTCAAATCTGATACTCAGCAAGCCAATGCACTACAAAAAGAGCTGACCATTATTTTGGGATGTAAGGTTGCAATAGTAGAAGAAACTACCGAGAATATACAGGCATATCTTACTTTTAATTATCGTAAGACAACCACTTCTTCTAGTGAAAAATTACAGTATGAAGATCAATTTTTGCAAAAATTGATTGCTACAGCCAAAGATTTTGGGAGTAGTGATATTCATATGGAGCCTTATGAGAAGTTTTGTAGAGTACGTTTTAGGCTAGACGGTAAGCTAAAAGAGCAGTACACAATTTTGAGTACAGAATATCCACAATTGGTCAATCAAATCAAAATACAGTCAGGGCTAGATATATCTCAAAAAAGACTCGCGCAGGATGGTAGAATAACTTTTAAGGAAGGAACAGATGAATTTGATATCAGGGTTTCTACTATGCCAACATTATATGGAGAAAAGATAGTATTGAGGTTATTAAATAGGAATACACAAGAGGTTTCTTTGAATGAATTAGGGTTTACTCAAGAAGAAATATATGAATATCGTGAAGCCATCAAAAACCCTCAAGGAATTATCCTGATTTCTGGGCCTACAGGATCGGGTAAAACCACGACACTGTATGCTACCTTAAAAGAACTCAATAAGGAGACTACAAATATCCTTACTATAGAAGACCCTATAGAATATACATTGCAGGGGATTAATCAGGTACAACTCAGAGAAGATATCGAATTTGATTTTCCTGCTGCACTACGTGCCTTTTTGCGTCAGGATCCAGATATTATTATGGTAGGAGAGATCAGAGATGATCGTACTGCAGGTATGGCTATCAAGGCGGCATTGACAGGACACTTGGTTTTGTCTACAATACATACCAATTCGGCTTGGGCAACCATTTCTAGATTAATAGATATGAAGGTGCCTGCATTTTTACTGGCCAATACAATCACTATGAGTATTGCACAGCGATTGGTAAGAAAACTATGTCCTCATTGTAAAACAAAGAAAAAAACAGAAAGTAAAGATTTTCCTGCAGGGTTTGAAATTCCCGAAGCTATAGAACAGCATTATATAGCTGTAGGATGCAATCAATGTTATCATACAGGATATATGGGGCGTAAGGCAATTTATGAGATACTGCCTATTACAAAAGAATTGGAGACAGCTATACGGCACAATGAATTGCAGATCGATAGCTATTTAGAAAAAAGAAATATAAACACATTACAACATAACGCCATACGCATGGTTCTTAATGGAGAAACTTCTGTAGAAGAAGTATATGTACTATTGGCGGATAATTAATTATTATGAAAATACATCGACTGATACTTGGTTTTACACTGGCAATAGGAATACAGCTTTTTGCGCAGGAAAATTACCAAGCTCTGGGACAAGATAATACGCGAGTTGCTACGATAGAAAATAAGTTACAATTACTGAATGTAGATATTCCTGGATTATCAGAAAAAGTAAATGTAAATATCTCTAACACCTCATTACTTAATTTTTTACGCGCAGTATCTCAAGTACATAAAATCAATATTAATCTATCACAGGAATTAAACAATATTACAATTGTCAATGGATTTAATGATGTAAGTGTTCAGGATTTATTAGTGTTTTTGGTCAAAGAATATCAATTAGATATTGTGTTTACAGGTAATATTTTATCGATAAAACCATTTACCCCTCCATTAGTTGTTCCTGCAGAAAAAGAAATTATAGCACAATATGATGTTCTTGCGACTACGTTATCTCTGGATTTGAAAAATGACCCTTTGCCAAAGGTATTTAGAAAAATAACAGAAGCTTCAGGTAAAAATCTATTATTTACACCAGAGCTGAATAGTAAAAACCTAAACCTCTTTATAAGTAATGTTTCTTTTGATATTGCTATGAAAAAACTTGCGGAGGCCAATGATCTTGATTTTAATAAAACTAGAGACGGGTTTTATGAGTTTGCTGCTTTTCCTCAACAAGGAACCGATGGAAGTAATCAGGTTGGTTACCGCCCCAGACGAGCTAATTTTTCATATAAGGTGTTAGATACTGTAGCACGGGTTATATCTGTTGATCTTAGAGATACACCCATATCCAATGTAATCTATACACTGTCAGAAGATCTGAAACTTGATATTTTTACTGCTTCTCCATTAGAAAACGCAGGAACTGTAACCGTAAAAGCAGAATCGATTTCTTTTGATGCTTTGCTGGTCAAAATTTTTGAGAGTAATATACATACAGCGCAGAAAACTACATCAGGTAATGAGTCTAGGCAGAACAATACCAATAACTATAATACACAGTCACCCTCACAAAATAGAGCACCCGTATCAAATGCATTTACATTCAAAAGAGAAGGAAATGTATATTATTTTGGTACCGAAGATCAGTTGGCACTCAAAAAAATAGAACTGGTACAAATGATGCATCGCTCTATTGCTATGCTTGGAGATGCAAACCCTTCTAATTCTTATGGCAATAGTTTTAATAATTCTAATTTTACAACAGGAGGAGTTAATTATATATCAGGAGGTTCCAGTTCAGGGTTCAATCAAAATGGAGGTAATGCCATAAACCAGCGGGGATCATCTTTTAGAAATACAAGTTCTTCCTCTGCAGGAACACAGCGGGTAGGATCTATTTCAGATATTTTTCCCTCAACAGTAACAGCAGGATTAGATGTCAAGATAGATACAGAGCTTAATAGTTTTGTGGTGAGCGGTGCAGGAACACGTGTAGAGAAATTTAAAAATTTTATTAAGTACATAGATAAACCAGTACCTTTGATTTTGATCGAGGTAATGATTCTAGAGGTAAATCGCTCTGCGAAGGTAGAGACGGGGGTAGAGTTTGGAATTGGTAAAGAACCCGTTACTACAGAAGGAAGGACTTTTCCTGATGCAAAAATTACTTTGGGTGCCTCAACAATAAATAGGGTAATTGGTGGATTTGATGGTTTTGGATCTTTAAACTTAGGCAATGTAGTGCCTAATTTTTATATGGATATCAAAGCCATGGAAAGTAATGGTAATATAAAAATATTGTCTACTCCCAAGCTAAGTACTCTAAATGGACATAAAGCTTATTTATCGAGTGGGCAAACTACCTATTATGCGGTTACCAATCAAAACTTCTTTGGATCGCAGATCCCTCAAACATCAGAAGTGGTCAATTACCTTCCAATAGATGCAGAGTTGGCTTTAGAATTCAAACCTTTTGTATCAGGAGATGGGCAAATAACGTTAGATATACAGGTGATCCAATCCAGTTTTAGTGGAGATCGTATTGCAGAAAATGCTCCACCAGATATTAATAGTCGTAGATTTTCATCAATTATGAGAATGCGAGCAAATGATGTTGCTATTCTTGGCGGTATAGAACAAAAAGTTAAGAATGACTCAGGATCAGGAGTGCCTTTATTATCGCGTATCCCAGTTTTGAAATGGCTATTTAGTAAAAGAACTCGAGAGGACAGTAAGAAAAAATTAAATGTAATTATTAAACCAACTGTTTTTTATTAATGAGGAGTCTGTTATCGTCATATAACCCTATAGGAAAAACCCTAGTTGCTCTAGAATATTCTATTCAGCAAGAAGAATTGGTTGTTTTTGGTTTGGAACTGGTGCAAAAAAAAGGCGAATTAAATATTGCCCAAACGTTTACTTTAAAAGAATTAGAGAAGTTACAACCTGTTTTAAAAACAAAAGCAGGAGTACATCTGGTCATAACAGATGATCAGGTATTATATAAAGAAGTTTTTAATACAGGTACAGATGCAGAGGTAGTAGGTGAGGCTTTTCCTAATTTGAATCTGAATGACTTTTATTACCAAATTCTTCGATCAACAGAAAAATCATTTATAGCAGTAAGTAGAAAAGAATATGTAGAAAACTGTATTCAGGAATTTAAAGGTATAAAAGGTAAGATTGTTACAATTTCTTTGGGAGCTCTAGCAACAATAGCTTTGGCAGCATATGCAGAAGGAGAAATATTACATAGTCATACTGTAGCGATAGGTTTCAAAAATGAAGAAATCATATCAATTAATACCAAAAAAGAAGAAGTAATAGAGCATTATACTATAGAAGGTTTAGCCTTTTCCTCTACACATACATTATCACTGGCAACAGCTCTGGATGCCGTGATAAAAAACAATAAAATTTCTGGGAATCTTGATGCCAGAAATAAAGAATTACAAAAGGCATATAAAGAGTCTAGGTTTTTTAAAAACACATTACAAATAGGTGTTGGGTTTCTCTTGGTAGCATTGTTAATTAATTTTTTTGTTTTTAATGCAAACTATAAAAAATGGCAAGGATTGCAAGAAGAACTTCAGGTGTATACAGTACAAAAGGAGCAAATAACAAATAAACAGGCTGAGGTTACTACCAAAGAAGCTTTGGTGGAAAGTATATTGGCTACTGGGTTTTCTAAAAGTTCATGGTTTATCAATTCTATAGTACAAGCCCAACCCAGTACGATTATATTAACATCATTTGCATATCAGCCTTTAAAAAAACCAATTAGAAAGGATAAGAGTATTATTCTCGAGAAAGAAATGATTGCTATTTCGGGGACCTCAATAGATAAATCGGATTTTACCATCTGGTTAAGAACAATAGAAGGATTAGAGTTTGTAGATTCGGTAACAATTACACAATATGGGGTAAACAAAAAGAATACTTCAGATTTTGAATTAACGATTAATATCAAAACGAGTGATGAAACAGCAGACTAAAAATATTATACTGGGGATAGTGCTATTTTGCGTGCTTTTGATTGCGTATCGTTTTGGTTTTTCTAAAACTTTTGCGATACGGTCTGAAGTTGCAAAGTTAGAATACGAGAAAGAGAAATACTTGGCTGCACCAAAGCAATTGGTAGCATTGACAAAAAAAGAACAACAGCTTGATGTTATTTTAGCAAAAAATAATGTAGAAGGAAATTCTCTGCAACATAATCTGTTGAAAACATTGCATTCGTTGTCTGCAACATCAGGGATTAAAATAATTTCTTTTGAGGAGCCTCATATTTATTTTAATGAAGATACAAAAGAAGGAACAACCACCTATGACTTTGTTTTACAAGGTGATTATAAAGGATTGATAGGAGTGATATATGCTTTAGAGCAAGAGTATAGTTTTGGGAATATTACCCAAGTTTATTTTGAGAAAAAGAAAAATTTTAGATCAGGGGCAAAATACTTGCAATGCAAGGTGTTATTGCAACGTCTTAATTAATTAGGATAAAAATAGAAGAACAATAGTATGAATTATAGAATAGTTGGTTATATATTTTTTTTGATATGTTGTTGTGTGGGGTGCCAGAGTATCAAGGTTGACAAAAGCACCATGCATACTGCGGTAAAGAATCCTATTGCTCCTGGATTAATAGGAGTGCAAAAAAATGGAATGTACGCCTCTGAATTTCAAGCCTCTGCCATACCCGAGTATAAAAAGCGTATTAGAGTGAATGCTACAAGAGTTGATTTTAGTCAAACCACATTTAAAGCATACCTGAACGTTTCAAAAGGTAATAAGCAACAAATAAAGTATGTAGATTCTCTTGAGAGCAAACCTCGTTTTATGACATTTGAGTTATTGGATAGAGTTACGATACTGAGTGAGCTTCAAAAAGAATATAATGTAGAAGCTCTAACGTATATAAAAAATCAAAAAGAAGCGAGTATAGTAACCTCGATATCATTGGCAATACCAGAATCACTTATGCAGGAAATAGAGCAAGCAGAAGCAGTTTTTATAGGTAGTGGAGCTTATAAACAGTATGAGTTATCGTTGATAAAAGATGGAAGAAAGTATAAGGAAATTGATTTTTCTAGTACCACAATCTTTGCTTATGGATTGTCATTTTTTTGCTGGGGTGAAAATGATAGGAGACAAATAATGTTGGCAGATATTATTGGAGAAAAATCATCATGCCCCAAAAATGCGTATAGAGATGCAGAAAAGGCAACAGCAAAAATGAATTATTTTAAACTTTGATTATGAAAAAATTAGTTTTTTATATACCTGTATGTTTCTTGACTATTTTTGGTTGTGAAGAGGTGCTTTTTGAAGAAGATTTATCTGATAAAGAAATCGTGCTGATTGCTCCTTCTGATAAAACAACAGTAGAGAATACCTCAGTAACTTTTAGTTGGGAGGCAGTAGATCAGGCAACAGAATATCACCTTCAGTTGGCGCAACCTAATTTTGAGAATGCAACTCAAATAGTTATGGATACAACCGTTGCATCAACTAGTTTTAATACAACTTTGGTTAAAAATGAGTATGAATGGAGGGTAAGAGCAGAGAATTCAGGTTCGGCTACATCATATGTCAATGCTGGATTTAAAATAGTTGAAAGTGAGGACTTCTCGGCAAGAGAAGTATTATTGATTGCACCTCAAAATAATGGAATTGTCAATGCCACTACCTCAAGTTTGCAATGGCAAGCAGTGGCAGATGCTACTTTATACAGAGTGCAATTACTCAACTCAAGTACCGAAGTGATTAGTGAACAAACAACTACAGAAACAGCAATAACCATTACTTTTCCTGAAGGAGTCACTACATGGCAAGTACGAGCAGAAAACAATACTCAAAGTACACTATTTACTACTAGAACATTGACAGTAGATAGCCAGAATCCCAAAAAACCTGTACCTACGGCGCCTGTAAATGATGCTTCTCAAACAGCAACAACGGTTGCATTTACTTGGACAAGAGAAGAAGTGCAAGGTACGGCAGAGTTTGATAGTATTTATATCTATAAAGATGAGCAATTGACACAATTAGCGTACAAAAACAAAGTAACATCACCTGCAGATATTGAATTGGAAGCGAGTACAGTATATTATTGGTTTCTAAAAGGATTTGATGAGGCTGGTAATCAAAGTGAATCCAGTACTACTTCAAAATTTACAATAAATTAAATAACAGATGCTAAAAGGTAAAAAAGGATTATATGTTTTATTGCCATTAGTGGCTTTTATTTGGGGAGCAATTGTTTTTCAAGTAGTAGGTGCTTTTTCTGATGAGGACCCTGTTGTTATGGGAACAGAAGAAGTGTCAGTAGCTCCAATTAAAACAAAGGAACGAGAACGTTTTAAATTGGGTGTGGTAGAACGAGATCCTTTTTTAGGGACATTGTATAAACCTAAGAAGAAGAAAATAAGTACAGTAAAAGTAAGAGTGAAAAAAACCGTACTGGTCTGGCCATCTATTCAATATAAAGGAGTGGTTTCTGGGCAAGGTAATACAAATGCGATTTATCTTATTGAAATCAATAATGCAGATCAACTTATTAAATTACGGCAAACAATTTCTGAAGTAACGTTGGTAAAAGCTTTTTCGAGTTCTGTGCGATTACGGTATAAAGGAAAAACAAAGGATTTTAAAATAGTGAATTGATTTTTTTTTCAAAAATAAAAGCACAGGCTATGCAATTTGCTATACTCATTTCAGTATTAATAGCAGTATTGCTGAGTGCTTTTTTGTTGCTTACCCATGTGCATTCTTTTTTTAGAATCAAATCTCAAGAAGCAATAGTAGCCTTTGATCAAGCAAATAGGCAGTTATTTGAATCATTAGAGCAGGATAAAATATCAAAAGACACTGTTGTATCTATTGTTGATATAAAAACTAGTAAGCAATTCATAAATTATCATGGAGTTTGGCAAAAACGATATACAGAAGTAGACATACATAATCAAAAGGCTGTAAAAATTGCATATACGGGAACAGAACGATCAGATAATACACCAAATCTGTATATTGAAGATAGAAACTCACCTATTGTAGTGGTGGGAGCAACAAGACTAGAAGGTAAAAGTTATATTCCTAAGCAAGGGATCAAAGCAGGGAATATTTCTGGAAAATATTACCAAGGTAATGCCCTGTATTATGGTCGTGTTTTGGAGAGTAAAACATCGCTTCCTGAGATGAATCCCGAATGGATTAGATATTTAGAGAATATTATACAGGGCGATCTTATTGGTCAAGGAGAGATGATCGCACTAGAGAAAGAGCTTAAGAATACATTTTATAACCCTCTTCAAGTAATTTATGATAGAGGTCCTGTTTTTTTGGATGATGAAAAAATAACAGGAAATATTGTTATTCAGTCAGGGACTAAAATTATTGTTGGGTCTGGAGCAAAATTGACAGATGTTGTTTTGATAGCTCCAGAAATAATAATAAAAACAGGAGTTAGAGGTAGTTTTCAAAGTATTGCCACCAAAAACATAAAAATTGGAAGAAAATGCTATTTGTCGTATCCTTCTTCGGCTATTCTTATCGATAAAAAGATAATAAAAGAAGATGGGCAAAACAATCAACTTCTATATGCGAAACCTGATTTTGTAATTGATAAGGGGGCAGTAGTTGAAGGTGTTATTGTATATTTAAATAAAAATAAGAGTACAAACAATCGTATTAAAACACATGTAGAGATCGCTTCTAATGCTACCGTTATAGGAGAAGTGTATTGCCAAGGTAATGTTGATTTTCAGGGAACTGTATTGGGATCATTATATGCACAGCAATGTATAGCTAGGCAATCAGGATCAGTGTATTTAAATCATATCTATAATGGCAAAATATTGTTGAATCCTGTTATAGATTATGCGGGGTTACCGTTTGTAAATTCAAAATACAGTATTGCCAAATGGTTGTATTAAAAAAGATAAAAGGCGCTACATTGATAGAGGTTCTTACGGCTTCGGTTTTGATCGTTATCGTATTTATGATAGCCAGTTTAAGTTTTAATACAGTATTCAGTAATCAAATAAAAAGAGATCGTACTGCAATTGATAATAGAGTGAAAGAGTTGGAGTATCTTTTTATTCATCATAAAATTAAATTGCCTTATACAGAAGATTTTGACGGTTGGGAGGTAATTATAACTTCAATGTCAAATCATACAGTTATATCATATAGTAAAGGAGATGTTGAATTAAAAAAGCGACTGATTGTAAAATGATTAAAATAAATCAAAAAATCAAGGCTTTTACCCTTACAGAAGTTATGGTAGTGATTGTAATTTCTACTATAGTTGTTGGATTGGCATTTTCAGTATTGAAGATAGTACAGGAAAGCATGAGTAATATTGATGAGAACTATGAGTATAAAGAAGAAATGCAATCTTTTGAAGTTGCTTTGACAATAGATTTTAATAGATTGACTTCTGTAAAATGGAATCCATATGAGAGTACGTTGTCTATGTATTCTCCTATAGAAGAGAAGGAGTATAAGTTCTTTAGCGATAGTATAGTGACAGCTATTCATACATACCCTTTACAATTAAAAGAAAAAAAATTTTACTTTGAGGGTGAACCTGTGAATTCTGGGGATGTTGATGCAATGAAATTAACTTTCTATAATACCAGAGAATTACATCGTGTTTTTGTGTTTAAATATAATGACCCTACGATACATTTTTAAAATATGGGAATAAAAATAGAAAAGACCAAAAAACAATATCAAGAAGAATCTTCTTTTGTTATTTCTGAGATACTCACCAAAGAAATTACACTGTTTGGAAATGCGTTTACATCAAAAAAGAAAGAACAATGGTATGCCGAACTTAGTGTGTTATTAAAATCTGGAATTGATCTAAGAAGTGGGCTAGAACTATTGTCTGAGACTCAAAAAAAAGAAAAAGATCAAAAATTGATGGCATCTATGGTTGCTAAGTTGGTTGCGGGAACTCCTTTTTCTGAAATCTTGAAACAGAATAAAAATTTTACAGACTATGAGTATTATGCTGTCAAGATTGGGGAGCAAACAGGTGAATTGGCAAAAATCACACTAGAACTCAGTGAATTTTATAAAAGAAAAAATGAACTGCGTAGAGAAATTGTTTCTGCACTTACCTATCCTATAATTGTAATGTGTACTGCTATGATCGTTATTGTTTTTATGCTTCGATATGTAGTGCCAATGTTTGTCGATATTTTTAAGCAAAATAATGTAGAGCTTCCTGGTGTAACCAAAGGGATTATTAATTTTTCTGATTTTATAAGTAATTATGGTTGGTTGGTGTTTGGGTGTTTATTAGTTACTAGTGTAGTTCTAATTTTTGTTTCCAAAAAAAAATGGTTTCGAAAAATATTGGGCAATGTACAGTTGAGGTTGCCAATTCTAGGGAATTATTTTAGAAAAATCTATATGGCACAGTTTACACAAGCTATTTCTTTGCTTACATCATCAAAAGTTCCTATGGTAGAGAGTATCGATCTGGTAAAAAATATGATTGATTTTTATCCGCTTCAACAGGGCTTGTATAATACAAAAAAAAGGGTGTTGGCAGGAGATGCTTTAAGTGTTTCCTTTGCAAAGAATCCTATCTTTGATAAAAAAATGATAGCTATGATTCGGGTAGCAGAAGAAACGAATCAGACAGAATTTATTTTTCAAAAACTAAATGAGCAATATAATCAACAAGTAAAATATCAATCTCAAGTAATTTCTAATGTACTTAATCCTTTGCTTACAATATTTGTAGGAATTATAGTTGGTGTTATTCTTATTGCTATGTATTTGCCAATGTTTAGGTTAAGTAGTGTGATTGGATGAGAATAGAAGGTTGTTTCATGAGGGTTATATGCATTTAATTTTCTAGATTTAACCTGTATTAAAACACATTAATTTTGAAAGAAAAACAACTTTGGTTAGACAATGCTAGGGCGATGACTACGATCGCAGTGATATTTTTGCATGTTGCAGCTCCTTTGTTATACAAATATGGGGAAGTGTCTGATGAATTATGGTGGGTAGGTAATGTGTATGATAGCTCAGTTAGGTTCTGTGTTCCGATTTTTTTTATGATCACTGGGGCGCTATTGTTAAGCAAGGATAGTACTTTGTCTGATTTTTTGAGAAAAAGATTTCTAAGAATTATACCCCCATTGGTTTTTTGGAGCC
Source organism: Aquimarina sp. I32.4 (assembly GCF_002924285.1). Lineage (NCBI taxonomy): Bacteria > Pseudomonadati > Bacteroidota > Flavobacteriia > Flavobacteriales > Flavobacteriaceae > Aquimarina > Aquimarina sp. I32.4. The sequence goes on from NZ_PGUB01000037.1 coordinate 13,503, forward strand.
TTGTGTATATAGTCTACAATACTTTTATAGTTGATGAGAAAAGTGTTACCCTGTTAGAATTTGGAGGTAAAATAATAAAAGGTCTTTTTCAAAGAAGTGAATATCATCTTTGGTTTGTCTATGTATTGCTAGGGCTTTATTTGTGTATTCCAATACTGAGAAAATGGATTAGAGATGCATCTAATAAAGAAATACATTACTTTATATTGATTTGGGGAATTACTTTGCTTTATGGTATTCCTGGGGTAAGTGATTATTTACCTGAGATTACATTGGTAAATTTTTCTGGTTTTATAGGATATCTGGTATTAGGGTACTATCTAGCGAATAGAACTGTAAAGAATGGCTACATCCCTGTGATATTTGTAACTATAGGGACCTTGGTAACGATCTTTGGAACATATTATTTATCATATCAAGAACAAGAGTTTTGTGAATACCTTTATGGCTATTTAACTCCAAATGTATTGATGAGTTCAATAGGTGTTTTCTTATTATTTAAAAGATGGTCTATAAAAAATAAAATAGCAATAAAAGCAATTACATTTCTTAGTGATCATAGTTTTGGGATTTACTTAAGCCATATTTTGGTTTTATCGATTCTTGAAAGACAAGGTTTGGATTGGAGTTGGATTCATCCTGCGTTTAGTATTCCATTATTGACAATCGTGAGTTTATTAGTTTCTGGGGGGATTGTTTATCTGCTCAAAAAAAACAAATATGGGCGGTATGTTTCTGGGTAAAAAAAAGTGTGTTTGATATGTAAAAAGGGTAAGCCCACTTTATGCAACAGAGCTTCGTTATGAAGTTTGGAAGTATTATAAATACAAGTGTTTTAGTCATTTTTGTATAGTACTGCTATGGAGAAATAGAAAAACAGAGCAAAGCGATTGTATTTGCAGTAGATCCAAGACGTAATAGATTTTTCATTGTATCAAGGGATTAAAATACGGTAAGAACTATTTTGAATTAAAAAAGGCGTGTTTTAAATTTTAAAAGGTGCATAGTTTAGTTATATTTGCGGCAAATTAAACAAAAATATAAGATGTCAATATCTGATTTATTTGATAGCGGATTTCAGAAAAGAAACCAAGATCATTTTGCTGCAATTGTAAAAGTTGCAATGAGCGATAGTGTGATTACTGATGAGGAAAAGGCTTTTCTGGATAGATTAGCCAGAAAACTTGATATTTCTGAGAATGATTATAAAGAGATTTTAAAAGATTACAATTCTCATTCTATCAATCCTCCGATAAGTTATGAGAGAAGATTAGAACGTTTGTATGATCTGTCTAGAATGGTATATGCAGATCATATAAAAGGAGATGATCAAGTAGTTTTATTAGAAAAACTTAGTATAGGTTTAGGTTTCAGTCCTGAAAATGCTAAATATGTAGTAGATAAAGCCTTAAACCTTATTGATAAAGGAGTTGGTGGTAATGCTTTTGAAGAAGAGATCAAGAATATGAACAGATAATTTATAACTGTTTTTATTTGAAAAAATATAATTTTAAAAAAGGCTGCCTCTATGAAGCAGCCTTTTTTGCTATTTGTTTTGTGATCTTATAGATTAACTCTTCTTGTTCAAAGGGTTTAGCTATAAAATCATCCATTCCAGATCGTATGCACTTGTCTCGAGCAATATGGCTGGCTTTTCCAGAAAATCCAATAATAGGAACATCAGAAATAAACTTATCGCCATAATTGTTTCGGATGATATGGGCGGCTTGATATCCATCAATTTTAGAAAGAGTAAGATCCATTAATACGAGGTCATATCGACGACGTTCAATGTAATTGATTGCCTCTTCTCCGTTGATAGCAATATCAACAAAGAAATTACCTTGAGAGATTAATACCTTCATGATTAGGTATTGTGTGATCTCTTCGTCTTCAACAACAAGAATTCTAAACTTGTTTTTTGTTTTAGGTAATTTATATTTTTTCTTTTTTCGCTCTGGAACAGCTTTTGTAACTTCAAATTTAAATGGAAGCTTGATATTAAAAATAGTTCCTTTCTCTAATTCACTAGTAACTTTTATTTCGCCGTTTAAGAGATCTACTAGGTTTTTTACAATAGCAAGACCTAGTCCAGTTCCAGGAACACGTTTGTTGGCTTCAAAACGAGAAAAACGGTCAAAAAGAAATGGGATGTTTTCTTCCATAATCCCAATTCCTGTATCTTCAATTTTAAAATTAAGACTTACTTTATTAGTTCGCTGGTAATTTTTTGTTATCGAAAAGATGATTTTCCCTTCTTCGGTAAACTTAAAAGCATTGGTTAGAATATTATTGAGGATTTGATATATTCTTGTTCTATCACCAATAAGGTATTCTTGTACGCTAGAATCTATATTGGTTTTAAAAACAATCTGTTTTTCCTCTGCTATTTTAGAGAAGGATTCCCTAAACCCATCAATCAAATTTTGAAAAGCAAAACGTTCTTCTACTATTTTTAGTTTTCCAGATTCTATTTTTGAGAGATCGATCATGTCATCTATTAATGCATTAAGATGAAGACTTTCTCTTTTTATGATTCTGGTAAGCTCTTCTTGCTCAAAAGTAAGCTTGGTTTTTTCTAAAACTTCTACAAACCCTAATATACTGGTTAGAGGAGTTCTTATTTCATGGTTAATATTAGAAATAAAACTATTTTTGAACTCTTCTTTTTCTATAAGATATTTATTCTTGAGTTCTAGTTCTTTAGCTAATAAAATTGATTCGTTTTTTTGTTGTGCTATTTGGTTGAGATCTTTGTATTTACCTGTGTAATCAAAAAGAATAATTATGATTTCTTGTTCTTTGAATGTGACGGTAATATCACATATTTTTTCAGACTGATTATCTTCTAGATGGATGCATGGAAAATTTAGTGCCTTTTTATCGAGATCATTATCTTCTGCAAAAGAGCGTAGGACCTCAAAAAAAGGATGCGCATCATAGATTGAAGTATCCTTTTGCCAGTTAAAAAGATTTTTATCTGTTTCTGTAATGATACCATCATAAGAAGCATTAATAATCTGTACTTGAGGATTAAACTGCAAAGGGTTATTCTGATTAGCCATACTCTTTTATTTGCTTATTTCGTTTGCCAAATCAGAAAAGAAATGTTCAATATTTTTATTTGTTTTGGCGCTAGTTAGACAATCAAAGGGTATGTTTTTTTCCGTCAAAAGGGCGTTAATTTCTTTTTCATTAACTAGGTCTAATTTATTACCTATTACTTTGGCGGGTATTTTATTGTAATTTTCTTTTAGATACTTTAGGTCTTTAGTAAGGGTTATATATGTTTCTTCTCTTGTAAGGTCAAATACATAAATAAAGGCATGTGAGCCTAAGAGATAGGATTTTCTGGTGTCTTCAACACTATCAGAATGTCCTTCTGCGTCCCAAATAATCATTGATAGTTCTCTGCCATCGGGTAGCGTTATAACTTTCTTTTTTATTTGGACTCCTAGAGTCACTTTGTATTCTTCAGAAAATTCGTTGTCCATAAAACGCCTGAAAAGGGACGTTTTTCCAACACCGAAGTGTCCTAAAAGCACTACTTTTTTAGACAATTTCATCTGCAAAATGTTTTTTTAATTTTTTAGTAAAAAGGCTACTGTCTTCTAAGTCTTTGCTCGAAATATGGTTTTTAGCAAAGTCGATAATTTGATCTTCCAAAACTTCTTTAAACATCATATTATAAGCTCCTGAAATTACAGCAGCAACATAATATGAATAAAAGTTTTGTATGTGTATGGTATATAATTCGTATTCTATGAGTTCTAGATTTTGATTTCCACCTTGAAAAGCATCTTCAACAAAGCTTTTTATAGCAGTAAGCATTCCAGCAATCATCTCTTTGTCTATGGTGTTCTCTGATAATGGGCTATAGTCAGCAAGTAATATTCCAGAATTTTTTTCTATTACAAATAACTGAATTAATCTAGGTTTGGCATAATCGTTTATTGCGAGATCCCCTTCGCTAATTCCTTGTGCTCTTGCTTTGGTTCTGCGAAACCAGTTTCTGAAAGAAAATGCCTTTTTGGTTTTTTTACTGATATTTTCACTCAATAATTTCATTTCATGAGCGATATATTTTTTTATCATTTTACCAATGATAGGAAACAACGCTTCTACTACGGCATCTTGTGAGTTTTTTATTTCCTCTTTTAGGGCTTGAGTAATAGTTGGTCCTAATGTTTTAGGGATTTCTTCTACAAATTGCTCTAGTCTATCATCAATAATTGGATCAACCTTATGAGAGAGTTCTTTTTTCTGATTTACAATTTTGGTTAGTTGCTCAACCTTTTGAGCAATGGAGTCAGCATATTCATGTTCTTCTGTAAAAAGAAGTTCTTTAAGAATTTTGAGTTTATCCTGCTCTTCCATACCCTTGGATAGATTGGATTATTTTTGATTGATTTTTTCTCCCAGATTGATAAGAAGGTCTCCTAATATTTTTTTGTCAACTTTCTTGTTGTCCAGCATATCTGTTTTATCTTCCAAATTATCTTCTAATTCTGTGATCCTAATATTAAGGTCAGTGCTCAAATTATCAATTGCTTGAAATAACTCTTTACGAGTATCATCAATCAAGTCTTCAAGGTCCTTCTTTTTTGAAGTAATTTCTTTTTTTACTTTTTCAAATTCTGAATTGTAAGCAGCAATATTTTCTCCAAATATTAGGTTCTTTATTGCTTCTATTTTTGAAGAAGGATCATCAGAAATTTTTTCTTCAATAGCTTTACTTTCTTTAGCCATTTTGATCAGTTTATTAGATTCATAATTTTGAACTCCTGTAAAATTAACATAAAAACGTTAAATAAGTGGTTATTATGGTAATAATGTTAACTTGTAGAATTAAAATCGGGTAGAAATAGAAAGATTATGTTGTGTATTTGACTATTTAGATTTATTCCATAAAAGATTCAACCTTTTCAACCATGTTTTTACTACCACAAATAAAAGGGGTGCGTTCATGTAATTGAGTAGGTTTGAGATCCATTATTCTTGTATATCCATCACTAGCTTTACCTCCTGCTTGTTCTGTAATAAAAGCCATTGGATTACACTCATATAATAAACGAAGTTTACCTTTAGGAGATTTTGATGTGCTAGGATACATATAAACGCCTCCTTTGATCATATTGCGATGAATATCACTTACCAGAGAACCAATATATCTTGAAGTATATGGGCGATCTTCTTTTTCTTCTTGACAATATTTTATGTAATCTTTAATCCCTTGTGGAAAATGTATGTAGTTTCCCTCGTTTACAGAATAGATAGTACCATCTTTTGGGAATTTCATATTAGGGTGTGATAAATAATAGGTTCCCAATGCAGGGTTTAGTGTAAAACCATTAACACCATGGCCAGTAGTGTATACCAACATAGTAGAAGTACCATAAATAATATAACCAGCAGCCACCTGTAAGTTACCTGGTTGTAAAAAATCTTCTAGTGTAACAGGGGTTCCCATAGGAGTTATTCTTCTATAGATAGAGAAAATTGTTCCTACAGATACATTTACATCTATATTAGAGCTACCGTCTAGAGGGTCCATAAGGACAACATAATTATTGCGATGGTCATTTTTTTGTCCTTTTATAGTAATGAATTCATCATTTTCTTCAGAAGCAATACCACATACAATTTCTCTATTGGTAAGAGTATTTATAAAAGTTTCATTGGCAAGAATATCTAGTTTTTGCTGATCCTCTCCTTGAATATTAGTTTCACCTGCCGCTCCAGTAATGTCAACAAGTCCCGCTTTATTCACCTCATGATTTACCATTTTTGCTGCTAATCGAATCGAATTGATTAAACGAGAAAGTTCTCCGCTTGCGTACGGAAAATCCTTTTGGTTTTCAATGATAAACTCTCCTAAGGTCTGATTTCTTCTTGTCATTTACGGTGAAATTTGTTTGTTGCAAAAGTATTATTTTTTAAGTAACTATAACGTTTTCGGAAATTTAATTTATAGAGAAATTTCTGTAATAATTATAAAAATGAGTAGGGGGTAATTGTATAACAACATAAAATTACTCAGATTCTAATACATATTTTATAGTTTTGATAAATTTTTTTTTATGAATTATGTGATTAGAGAGGCCCAAAAACAAGATATGCCACAGGTGTTGGGACTTATTAAGGAATTGGCAGATTTTGAAAACGAACCTGATGCGGTTGAGGTAACTGTAGAAGATTTAATTGATGAAGGCTTTGGAGAGAAGGCATTATTTCATTGTATTGTGGCAGAGGTGTCAGAAGAAATCGTAGGTATTGCATTGGTATATTATCGATTTTCTACATGGAAAGGGAGAACAATTCACCTTGAAGATCTTATCGTAAAAAAGGATATGAGAGGATCGGGGATAGGAATGGCTCTTTATAAAGAAGTGATGTGCTATGCACAAGAAAAAGGAGTAAAGAGAGTAGAGTGGGTTGTCTTGGATTGGAATACACATGCTGTTGATTTTTATAAAAAAAGCGGTGCAGAAATTTTAGAAGATTGGAGAGTGGTGCAAATGGGACAAACACAGTTACATACTTTTATCAAAAAACACACATAACAAATGAGAGTTTTTAAATTTGGGGGAGCATCCGTAAAAGATGCTAATGGAGTAAAAAATGTACTCAAAGTATTGAGGAAAAAGGGATTCTCTAATCTCGTTATTGTTGTTTCTGCAATGGGTAAAACAACAAATGCTTTAGAGCAGTTGGTAGAACTGTATTGTAGCAATAATACCCTTGAACTTGAAAAAGAAATTTCTGTAATAGAGAAATATCACCAAAATATTCTGGCAACTCTTTTTGAAGATAAACAACATGCCGTTTTTAAAAAGACAGAAGGGTTATTTGCTGATATGAGAATGACTTTAAAAAGAAATAAATCTACTCAGTATGATTATATTTATGATCAAATAGTTTGTTATGGAGAATTAATTTCTACTACTATAATTAGTGAGTATTTGAATCATACAGGATATAAAAATAAGTGGTTAGATGCACGTAATTTTATAAAAACAAATACAGTTTATAGGGATGCAGAAGTAAATTGGGAGGGAACTCAAAACCTTATTTCTGATAAAGTTAATAAAAATGGGCTTAGTGTTACTCAGGGGTTTATAGGTTCTGATGATAATAATTTTACGACTACTTTGGGTAGAGAAGGAAGTGATTATACTGCAGGAATTTTTGCATATTGTTTAAATGCTGATAGTGTAAGTATCTGGAAAGATGTCCCTGGGGTTCTCAATGCAGACCCTAGAGTTTTTGATACAACAGAGTTATTATCTCATATTTCTTATGAAGAAGCTATTGAACTTGCTTTTTATGGGGCGTCTGTAATTCACCCTAAAACTATACAGCCATTACAACGTAAGGAGATTCCATTGTATGTTAAATCGTTTATTGATCCATCGAACTCAGGAACTACTGTAAAAAAGGGGCAGCCTTTAGAACCTCATCTTCCTTGTTATATTGTAAAGAAAAATCAGATTTTATTGTCACTTTCTTCCTTAGATTTCTCATTTATAGTCGAAAAAAATATTAGCGAGATTTTTAATCTTTTTCATCAGTACCACATAAAAGTGAATTTAATTCAAAATTCGGCAATCAGTTTTTCTGTATGTTTGAGTGATAAGTTTAATCATTTTGAAATACTTTTGAATACGCTTAAAGCTAAGTTTAAAGTTACGTATAATACAAATGTTTCATTGTTTACGATCAGGCATTTTACAAATGAAGCAATTGCAAGTATAGAAAAAAATAAAAATATTTTGTTAAAGCAAATAACCAGAGAGACCTATCAAATGGTTACTAGTGATTATCGAGTGTGAATTCAAGGATTTTGCTATATTTGCAGTTAGCGCAAATTGTATTTAATGCCCATAGTCACAGCAAGAGAAGTAGCCACAGGGCTCAAATTAGATAAACTTGGTTTTATAGGCACCTTTATTGGTTGGGTGATTCTAAAGATTACCCGAATATCAAAAATAAATAGACAATATGATAAACTCAGCCATTTAGAAGGATTAGAGTATATGAATAAAACCCTTGATTTATATGGGGTTAAATTTGAAATCCCTGAAGAAGATTTAAAACGATTACCAAAAGAAGGACCGTTTATTACATTGTCAAATCACCCATTAGGAGGTCTTGATGGGGGGATGTTGCTTAAATTAATGGTAGAACACCGTTCTGATTTTAAGGTTGTCGCTAATTTTTTATTAAATAGCTTTGCTCCATTAAAACCTTATATTATGCCTGTAAATCCCTTTGAGGATAGGAAACAGGTAAAATCAAGCCATAAAGGAATTAAAGAGGCTATTTTACATCTCCGAGAAGGACGACCATTAGGTATTTTTCCAGCAGGAGAAGTGTCTACTTTTAAAGAAGGAAAAAACTATGTAGACAGACCATGGGAGCCAAGTGCAATGAGGTTGGTTCAGAAAGCAAAAGTTCCTGTGATACCTATATATTTTCATGCACGTAATAGTGGGTTGTTTTATCGTTTGGCATCAATAAGTGATTTACTTAGGACTGCCAAATTACCTAGTGAACTTTTTTCGCAAGAAAATAAAATTATCAAAATACGAATTGGTAATCCTGTTTCAGTAAAAGATCAGGAAGGATATACCAATCTTGAGGATTTTACAAATTTCTTACGAAAAAAGACGTATATGTTGGCTAATCCTTTTGAGAAGAAAACACTACGAGAGTCAATACCTCAAAACCTTAAATTACCAAAATCACCTAAAGAAATAGCAGTAGAAGGAAATATTGATACGGTTGAGTCAGAACTACAATATTGTAGAGAAAATGATAAACGATTATTGGTAAGTAAGAATTACGAAGTTTTTCTGGCAAAGAAAAAGCACATTCCGAATATAGTTCATGAGATTGGTAGATTACGAGAGATTACATTTAGAGAAATCGGAGAAGGAACTAATAATTCATTGGATCTTGATCCATTTGATGAGTATTACGATCATATGTTTTTGTGGGATAATGGAGTAAAAAAAATGGTAGGAGCCTATCGTATGGGGATGGGGTCAGAGATTTATGCTAATCGTGGTATTGATGGATTTTATCTTCAAGACTTGTTTAGATTTGAGCCAGAGTTGTATAAAATGATGAGCGAATCTATTGAAATGGGTAGAGCCTTTATTATAAAAGAATATCAGCAACGACCTATGCCATTGTTTTTACTGTGGAAAGGAATTGTGCATTGTACACTTCGTTTTCCTGAGCATAAATATTTGATAGGAGGGGTAAGTATAAGTAATAAATTTAGTAATTTCTCTAAATCTCTGATGATTGAATTCATGAAATCTCATTATTATGACCCTTATGTAGCACAGTATGTGAGACCCAAAAAAGAGTTTAAGGTAAAACTGAAAGATGCAGACAAAGATTTTGTTTTTGATGAGAGTAAGAGTGATCTTAATAAGTTTGATAAAATTATTGATGAGGTAGAACCAGGAAGTCTTCGTATTCCTGTATTGATTAAAAAATACATTAAGCAAAACGCTAAAGTAGTTGCGTTTAATGTCGATCCATTGTTTAATAATGCTGTAGATGGGTTAATGTATATTCGTATTGCTGATTTACCTGATAGTACTGTAAAACCAGTTATGGAAGAGTTTCAGGCTGAATTAGAGCAGAAGTATTTTAAAAATGGTGATAAGTAAAGAGGATACTATCTCAAAAAATAAACCCTACAAGTTGTCTTTTTGCAGGGTTTGGTATTAGTGAAATCCAGATATTATATTGATGTCACTTTGGATATGTGTTTCTCTACAAAGTCTTGGCAATAATCTTTAATTTGATTTCTTGTTTTAGTAAATGCGGCATGAATTTCTTCTTCTGTTCCTTTAACTTTTGAGGGATCAAAGAAATTAAAATGTAATCGTTCTGCTTTACCTGGGAAGATAGGGCATCTTTCTTTGGCGTTATCACATACGGTAAGGATATAATCAAAAGAAATATCCAAATATTCATCGAGGTGATTTGATGTGTGGTCAGAAATATCAATAGCATCATCTGCCATTATAGTGATTGCTTTAGGGTTTACACCATGAGTTTCAACGCCAGCACTATAAATAGTTGCTTTTTCTTTTGCAAAATGTTTTAGATACCCTTCTGCTATTTGACTTCTACAGGAATTACCTGTGCATAAGACTAAAATATTCATAAGTTATTTTTTTAGTGGTTTTGTGTTAAAAAACATGATCGTTGTGGTTGTATTATATAATGTTACTTCTTCGTTCTAAAATAGTATTATCATGCCAGATACCATTTAGTTGTGCAATTTTTTTCCGATACCCTACTATTCGAAATCCTAAAGAGGTGTGTAGTGAGATGCTAGCTTTATTTTGACTGAATATTCCAGCTTGTAAAGTCCAGATCCCTGCATTTTCACTTTTTTCTATTACTTTAGACAAAAGTAATTTACCTATGCCTAAACCTCTATATTTTGATGTTATGTAAATGCTAATTTCTGTTACACCTTGATACACTTTTCTTTTTGAAGCAGGAGATAGTGCAACCCACCCAGCAATACAATTATCAATAGTTGCCTTGATTCTACATGATTTTATATGAGAAATATCCCAATTTTTCCATGTAGGAACTTTAGTTTCAAAAGTGGCAATACCTGTATCGATTCCTTCCTGATAAATGGCAGAGATTGGTGGCCAATCCTCCTTTGTGATTTTTTTTATTTTGATAGAGGTATTCATTAGCAACAACCACTACTAGGTGCACAAGTTTCGGCTTGCACAGTATTTGTTTCAGGAACTCCACAAGCTTCTTTTGCTTTACAATCTGTTAGATTTACAGCTAGTTTAAGTACCAATTGATTTTCTTTGATTTCAAAATCAGTGATGTGTAAATGTGCAGTATGAAACATTGCATTACCATATTCTATTTTTACAACAGCCCCCATTTCATATGTTTTCATGGTTCCAACTTTTCTTAGTATTCCCAGTGCTTTATTTGTATTCATGTAATCGGGTTTGCCTAGTTCTTCTGGACTTTCCCAAAGTTGGATTATAGTTTCTTTCCATGAATCAGTACGAGCACCGCAGTCTACAGCCTCTACGGTAATATGTTTTACTTCTGTAATGTGATAGTTAGTTCCTACCAGCATTCCTGTGGTGTATTCAAACAGTAGTTGCTTGTCTTGATGCTCAGCTAATAATGATATAAAATCTGATGTATTCATAGTTATAATAATTAAATAGGTTTAACAACAATTCTTTTTGGTGGTATTAAAAAATGAGTTTAGATCTTTTTGTATAGCATTCCATCGATCAATATCAATACAATAGCATATACTTTTACCTTCGATCTCACCTTTGAGTAATCCAATACTCTTAAGTTCTTTGAGGTGTTGTGATATGGTTGCTTGAGCCAGTCCAATCTCCTCTACTAGATCATTACAAATACAAGTATTTTGTTTGCTTATGTATTGTAGTATGGCAATTCGTGCTGGATGACCTAGTATTTTGCAAAATTGTGCAAGCTCGTTTTGATGTTCATCAAATATTTGTGTTTTGGTAATACCCATTTTTTCGTATTTTAATATTGCAATATTACGATAATAAAATAATATAAAAAAGCCAAAAGCATTTTTTTGCATTCTGGCTTTATGATATTATTAGAACCAAGGCTTTCTACCTACTTGATATGTTTGGTAAAACTCTTCGTCTGATTTGGTTAGATAAATAATTCCTTCTATTAATCCAATAAAAGAACCGATACCACAAGTAACAAAGGTTATAACGATTTGAATTATTCCTTCTTTGGTGTATCCGAGCATAAATTTATGAACTCCAAAGCAACCTACTACAATAGCAAGTATACCAGCTAGCATCTTTTTGTTTTCGGTAGAATTGACAATCTCTTTTGCCTCATCAACCATATCATTAGCAGTTTCTTTTGCTTCATTAGCAAAATCTTTGGCAGCTTCTGCTGCCTCTTCTGCTCCTTTTTTGATATCATCTCCTAAGTTGTTGTTTTCTTCACTCATGGTACACTATAGTTTATTATATTTTTGAGAAAATTACAAAATTATTAATTAAAAATCCGAGAGGGGGGAATAATATTTATTGAGATATATCTTTTATGGCTGATTGATAGTACGATGTCTTATTTTTTTATAAATCATATTTATTGTTATATTTGGTTATAACTAATTAAATAAATCTATATGAATTGGTATTTAAAAGCTTTAAAAAACTATGCTGGATTTTCTGGAAGAGCCAGGCGTAAAGAATATTGGATGTTTTTTCTCTTCAATATTATCATTATGTATGGATTAATGATTCTTGCAGCGGTTCTAGAAATAGGCCTTTTAGCTACGCTTGGTAGTATCTATGCTTTAGCAACACTTGTACCTAGTATTGCTGTTGCAGTACGTAGAATGCATGATGTAGATAAGGAGTGGTGGTATGCTCTTATTCCTATCTATAATATTGTTCTTGCGGTTACAGAAGGAACAAAGGGAGACAATCAATATGGTTCTGATCCAAAGGCAGGTGGCTCTGAAGAGTAATTTGTTCTAAATTATAATACAGAAAAGGTTGGTTGTTCCAACCTTTTTTTATGGTAAAAAAACTTTGTCGACAGGCTCCCAGAGTTCAATTTTATTTCCTTCGGGATCCAAGATCCATCCAAATTTACCATACTCATATTCTTCTACCTTATCAATTACAGTCACTCCTTCTTTTTTTAACGTCTCAAGAAGTTTAATTAAATTTTCTACTCTAAAATTCATCATAAACTCTTTCTTGCTAGGAGTAAAATAATCAGTATCCTCTTTAAAAGGGCTCCATTGGGTTGAGCAATCGTTACCTTCTTGATCTTTCCACCAAAATGTACACCCGTAATCATCTGTATTAAACCCTAGGTGATTTTTGTACCATTGTTTTGTTTTTTTTGGATCTGTGGTTTTAAAAAATATTCCACCAATTCCAGTTACTCGCTTCATAGTTTGTTTTTTTATAGTGTTAATGGTCTTTTTTATAAATGATTATTTCTTTTTAATTTGAGACTCATAAAGATCTATCCATGCTTTGGGTGTCATTTTGGAGGCTAATTCTCCAATTAGTTTCATAGGGATTGTATCTATTTTTTTAAATCGAATACAGCTTTTACCCATATCTAATTTTGTCGTTACATACTTGGGGTATTCTGTAACAAACCATTTCATTAAACTTGGGTCTGCATAGATACCACTATGATATATCGCAATAAAATTCTTTTGAGAAGCTATATTCATAAAAGGTAGTGGTAATTTTGGATCACAATGATATCCATCTGGATACATACTATGTGGCACTACATATCCTATCATACCATAACTGATCTCTTCAGAAAATCCTTTTGGTAGATTGTCTTTGATTACTTTTCTAAGAGTGTTCATGGGGCCTTTTCTCTCTTCAGGAATAGCATCTATGTACTCATCTGGTGTTTTTGCCTTGTATTGCATATTTACAGGGTATTTTTTAATTATTTCTCATTGGTTTACGTTGTAGTATTAATGCTGAAATTAATGAAATTATAAATCCAATAAGAAAGACAGTGGTAAACATTAATAAAAAACTCATAAATCTATTTGAAAACAATTTTTTTTGAGTCTCTAATTCTGCTAGTTTGATTTGTAGTTCCGCTTCTGGAAGAGTATTTTGCATCTGTTCTTCATAATGTGTATAGTATTCTGTTATAAAATCTGGATTAATATACTTGATATAAATCATATCTAATAGGCCAAATACCAAGGCAGCAATTAAAGCAATTAATACTCCAATAAGAAATCCTTTCTTAAAAGAAACGATACCATTGTTTTCTTTATCACGAAAATGTTTTATTCCAAAAAAAATAAACAGTAAGGCAACAATTAGACCTGCATACCCAATTACCTCTTGGATAGAGTAGTTTAGGTTTTTTCCTAAATACCATCCTACAATTGAGAGTGTGCATATTGTTAATGCGCTTTGCGATCCATAGCGTATTATTGTGTTTTTCATTTTAGGTGTATTTTATAAAGTTAAACCCAAAAATAAATTTAGAAAGCTGGATTGTACTCATACTAAAGTATGAATTTCATACTAATTCTAGTAAGGAGAGGCTTATAATGGTATAATTTTGAGTTTTTTAGCAATTTGTACTGCTTGTGTACGACGCTTAGCATTTAATTTTACCAATAGATTAGAAACGTGTGTTTTTATAGTACTCTCTGAAACATAAAGTTGATGAGCTATTTCTTTATTAGATAACCCTTCGGCAACTTTACACAGTACTTCATGCTCTCGATTACTGATGCCTAATTCATCTATTTTAGCTTGATTTATTTCTTGTGAACTTACTGTTATAGAGTGTGAGGTTTTTTTACTGATTACACTTCCTATGATAAAGAACACAACAGCAATCGTAGCAATTACAAATTGCATAGATACGTCTTGACTGATAAGATGATACTTATTTATTTGAAAAATAGCTAGTAATGCAATAATAAGAGAGGTGAAAATAAAAATAGTTTTCTTCACTCTATAAAGTTAGCAAAATTGTGATTTGTTTTGAAAACAAACTGCCTTGAGATAAATCTACGAAGTATTCGTTTGGAGCGAACCTTTAATTTCGAAGCTAGTTTCAGAGGGTTAAAATCTCACTTAGTGAGTAAATTGATTTCGTTGGTAATGTTTTCTTTGGCTTGGGATTCAAATCTGGTGTAGAAATAATCTGTTTTAAATATTTTGGGCATACTAATAAAATGATGTAGAATTTTGATGCGTCCTTTGTTATACATGAAATCTGGATAATATTTATATTCTTTTCTAATGTTTTCAAAGTATGTTTGATAGCTTCTCCAATCGCTGCCTAATATTGATAAATCTGCATCGGTAAAATAATTAATATCTTTTTTTGCAGAGATATTATGCCCCTTTGTAGCCAATATAATATCTGAACATAGAGTTGCTCTTTGTTTGTTTGTTGATAATTCTTGTAGTGTTTTTAAAGCTTTTTTGGCACTTTTCTCTTCATTATTGTGTTTGTGTACATTATAAATGAAATCATGATAAAATAAAGCAAACAGTATAATATCCCAATCTTCGATATCATTTTTTACTTGATTTAGATTGCTGTAAAGATGGTAAAGGTGAGAGAGATTGTGGTAATGTCTGTTGGATTTGGAGTGCTTCTTTTCAATTTCATTCCATAGAGAGGTTATGTATTCAGTATTATTTGAATACTTAGTGGCTAAGGAAATGAAAATATCTTTTAACAAAATTCTGTTTTAATTTTATCTACAATAGTTTGTGCTAACTTTTCTTTGGATTCGACTGTCCAGCCAGCTACATGTGGGCTTAGAATTACATTACTCATTTTTAGAAGCTCATTGAATTCTGTGGGAATCTCTTTATCAGAGGAGAATAGGTTTTCAAAAGATGATTTTTCATACTCCAGAACATCGAGACCAGCACCTAGAATTTTGCCCGTATTTATCGCCTTAACAAGATCAGAGGTAATCACACTTTTTCCACGAGCAGTATTAATGAGCCAAAATGGTTTTTTAAACTTGTTTATAAAACTTGTGTTAATCATACCAATTGTTTTAGGAGTTTCAGGAGTGTGTAAGCTTAGAATATCTGTTTTTTCATAGAGTTCTTGAATGCTTACTTGGGTGGCATCACTGTTTTCTACATCTTCTCGAATATCGTAGCAGATAATTTCTACATTAAAACCACGTAATTTTCTAGCAAAAGCTCTGCCCATATTTCCATATCCTATGATACCAAGGGTTTTGCCATCTAGTTCAACACCGCGATGTTCCTCTCTAAGCCATTGTCCTTTTCGTACACTTTGATCTCCATTGTTTAATTTGTTGAATAAAGATAAGATCATTCCTAGGGCGTGTTCTCCAACAGCATTGCGGTTGCCTTCTGGAGCATTGTATAACTTAATACCTAGTTTTGTGGCATAATCAATATCAATATTTTCCAATCCAGCACCTACTCGGCCAATAAATTTTAGTTTTTTGGCTTTGTCAAGAAAAACTTTGTCAATTGCAAATCTACTTCTAATAATGATACCATCATAAGTATGAATAATCGTTTCAATATCTTTTTTGGAAGCTGTGTAATTTTCATCGTTTTGAAATCCTGCTTCCTTAAGTTGATTGATAAGTAGAGAGTGATTTGTGTCCAGATGGAGTATTTTCATAGGTTTTATATTGATATTCAAAATTAAGGATTAATAATTGTATTTGCTATGGCTATTACTAGAAAGGTGGTATAAGAATGTGTTTATTCTATTATAAAGAGGAACATCAAACAGATTGAATTTCTAATAGGCGTTTGTGTTTTTTAGTGTGGTAAATGCCTTTTTTCAAAAAGTCATATTATATGGGCTTTATTATTTTTTGATATGTAAAAGGTGTTCTTAAAACGATCTATTCTGATTCTCTTTTTATGGGTAATATCGAAGGAGTTAATGTTTTATCCAGAAAATGCAAAGCCAGATAAAGGGGGCAGGCAGGGGTAGATCTATCTTTATGCGGGTGTGACTGTAAAGGAACTGTTGTAGGCCCTGCGTACTGTCATAAATACATAGTTTGTCCACAGGATCATACTTGCTAAGAAGGTTCCTGATAACTCAAGAACTAATTCTATGGGTTGGACTGGTTAGAAGACTGTAAAACTCTGCTGTTTTATTATTTTTTTGATCATGTTCGATCCAGTCGAAGTATATTTTTCTTTATTAAAATCCTAAAATAAGTTTTGCTATATAGAAGAATAAGAAGATTCCAAAAATATCATTACTTGTAGTAATAAAAGGTCCTGTGGCAATTGCAGGATCAATTCCTTTTTTGTCTAAGATAATCGGAACAAATGTGCCAATTAGAGCTGCTACTATAATGACACTCATAAGTGCTATGGCAATGGTTATGCTAAAAGAAATTTCATATTGCATAATAAAACCAAAAATAATAATCAGTAAAGCAAGTGCAATACCATTGATAAGACTAAGGCTTACTTCTTTTAGTAATCGACTTAATAGGCTTCCCTTTACCGCATTATTTGCAAGCCCTTGAACAATAATAGCAGAAGATTGAACACCAACATTGCCTGCCATTGCAGCAATTAATGGCGTATAAAAAAAGAGATCTCTGATTTTTGGATTAGCCATTACATTTTCAAAACCTTGCATAATAAATACACTTCCTAATCCACCAAATAATCCCAAAATTAACCAAGGCAATCTTGCTCTGGTTAATTCCCAAACATTATCATCCGCTTCTACATCTTGTGATATACCAGCGGCTAATTGATAATCTTTTTCTGCCTCATCTTTAATAAAATCGACAATATCATCAATTGTTACGCGTCCTACAAGAACACCTTCTCTATCTATTACAGGGATCGCTTCGAGATCATATTTTTGCATAATGCGAGCTACTTCTTCACCTTCTGTGTCAACATCTACATAATCTACTTTAGGAATGTATACTTCGCTGATATGTGTTTTTGCGGGCGCTGTAAGTAGATCTTTTAGGGATAACCTACCTTTTAATTTTCCTTCTTTATCTATAACATAAATAGAATGTACTCGGGTAACACTTTCTGCTTGACGTCGCATTTCACGAACACAGCCCGCAACAGTCCATGTTTCTTTTACTTTTACTAGTTCTTTGGCCATTAAACCACCTGCTGTATCCTCATCATAAGCAAGTAACTCTTTGATGTCCTCTGCGCGTTTTTCGTCACCTATTTCTGCGATTACTTTTTCTGCACGATCATCAGGTAGTTCTGCAACAACATCAGCAGCATCATCAGAGTCCATCCCTTCTAACTCTTCTGCAATTTCTTTTACAGAAAGATTTTCAAGAATACGTTCACGAAAATCTTCTTCCAGCTCCATAAGAGCTTCAGAAGTTTTCTCACTATCTAGTAATTTAATAAGATAAGTGGCTTGTGTAAGGTTGAGTTCACTAATGATTTCTGCAACATCCGCAAAGTGTAATTCACTGAGCATGTTACGCAGTTGGGTGTCACCAGTATTTTGGATAAGATGTTTTACCTTTTCTATAAATTCAGTAGAAATCTGAAACTGCATATACTGATTGATTTAGTGATCCCTTGTTCAAATGCTCACAAAGATAGCCAAAGAATTTAATTGAGCTTTATGGTTGTACTAAAACCCTTAAGATGGTAATTTCTCAATAAGTTGAGTTAATTCTATAAATTGATCTACGGTTAATTGTTCTGGGCGTAAAGCAAATAGTTCTAACGTTCTGATTTCTTCTGGTAGCTGAAAAGATTTAAGGCTATTTCTTAAAGTTTTACGACGTTGTCCGAAAGCAGTTTTTATAACTCGTAAAAACAATTTTTCATCGCAAGAAAGCGTGTATTCCTTTTTTCTTATTAAACGCAATACACCACTATCTACTTTTGGAGGAGGATTAAAAACATCTGGAGGAACAGTAAAAAGGTATTCAGCATCATAGAATGCTTGTGTAAATACAGAAAGAATACCGTATGTCTTGCTCCCTTCTTTTGCACATATACGTTGCGCAACTTCTTTCTGAAACATTCCTGTGAATTCAGGGATTCTAGATCTGTTTTCAAGTGTTTTAAAAACGATTTGAGAAGAAATGTTGTATGGAAAATTACCAGTTATTGCATATTGCTCGTCAGAAAATATTTTATTGAGATCAAATCTCAGAAAATCTGCTTCTATTACCTCGAATGTGTTATTTCTTTTTAAGGTATTGTTGTGTTCAAGTTGGAAATTGGTGTTGAGGTATTCAATAGATTCACTATCTAAATCCATAGCAAGTACATGCAACTCTTTTTGGAGTAAGTATTTGGTGAGTACTCCCATTCCTGGGCCAATCTCAATCACATTTTTATATCCTTGAAGCGTAAGAGTATCTCCAATTTTTTTTGCAACCTCTTCATCTTTTAAGAAATGTTGCCCTAAATACTTTTTTGCTTTTACCGCAGTTTTTTCAGAAGAACGCGAGTAAGCAGTGCCTTGTTTTCTATTTTTCTTGGACTTTGCCATTTATTAATATTCGCTTACAATTTCTAGTTCTGTTCTAAATGCTACAAACTTGCCTGCAAAACGTTCAGAGGTAGCTCTGAGACGATTGGCATCTTCATCATAATATTTTTGTAAGATTTCTTTGCTTTTTGTTGTATATTGTATAGAGTAGGTAAGGCCTCCCATTTCTTCATCTACCAAAACTTTACTCATTAATGCTTTAGTGAATTTTCCTGTAGATAACATATCAGGAATATGTTCTTTCTTCATCCAATGCAACCATTCATCATGAATAGTTTCGTCTATATTTATAGTAACATTATATATGTGCATTATATACGTATTGTGTTTGAGTTATGAATGTGCAAATTTACAAAGAAGCATAAACCTGAGTATAATCATTTTAAAAAAATGAAATTCTAATTTATTGTATCCCCTCTAAGCGCTCTATACTTTTTTCTGGCTTCTACAAAGAAAATGCTATCTGCATGATTAAAAATGATTTTTTCATATAACTCCTTAGCTTTTTCAGGTTCACCTAATTGATTTACATATAGTTCAGCGAGCCAATAGTAAGCATCGTCAACCAAAATATCATCACGATAAAATTCTATTATTTTCAGGTAGTTAATTTTTGCTTTTTCATATTGCTTTTCTTCTTCAAATAGCTTTGCCTGCTGTAAAAAAGCTTCATCTTCAATTTTTTCGCCTTTATGTTGTGTTAAGATGATTTCGTACTTTGAGATTGCCTCTTTATTTTTGTTTTGAAAGGCTAATAGATCCGCTTTTGCAAAAATCTTTAAGGCTGTTTGAGTAGAATCCTCTTGAGAGTTATCACTAATGATAAGGCTTAGTTCCATAGCATCATTGGCTATCAATTGAGAAGTAGAAGATTTTAATACATCTAATTGTGTTTGCGCCCAAGCAAAGTCACCTTTGTAATAACTTGTTTTGGCAACTTTAAATCTAGCATCTTGAGCAAGAAAGTTGTTTTTTAAAGCGTTTTGTACTTGAGTATAATAAATTAAAGCTTGATTGAATTTTTGATCTAGTACAAGAATATCAGCAATTTTCATTTTTATACGAGAAGATTGAAATCTTGAAAGGCGTTCTCTTTCTAGTATTTCTTTTAAAAATTGAATAGCTTCTTGTTTTTTGTCTTGATCAAACGCCATAAAATGTGCATAATCGACTTGTAAGCCTATTGTTTCTCTGGATTTTCCGTATTCTTCAAATACAGTATTGTATTGTTCAACAATGGTCTTGTGTTCTTTTTTGGTAGCATTGTCTACTTTTGCTTTTAAAATTATTTTATGAGCAGTAAGTTTCATGTCTTTTGAGGCAGGAGTTTGCAGAATATAGTTTAATATTTCTGTAGCAGATTTGATATCTTTTTCTGATATAGCAATTCTGGCAAGACCAATAATGCCTTCTGGACCTTCCTCTTTTCTTCGATAAATAGCCTTTTCTTGTATGAATGCTTTTTTAAATTCCTTTTGTTGTACAAAAAGCCAGCTTAGCATCTCATTATAGAGAATGTCTGGGTTTTGCTGTAATTTTTTGATGAGTAGTTTTCTGAAAATTAAATTGGCTTCATTGCTGGAATCTTCTGTTATATAATCACCAAAATTTCTCCGTACGATGTTTTTATAATTGGGTTGTTGTTTTAAGAGATCCAAATAGCTATCAAACATTTTTTCAAGCTTACCTTGTTCTCCATATATTTTAGCTAATTGCACATTAAAATTGGCAAGAGGATTGTGTATCATCCCTTTTTCATAGATCAAAGCGGCTTCATCTAATAAACTATATTTTTCAAAATTCTGTGCTAGAGAGTATGCGTGGTTTTTCTTGTATTTACTATATGTTTCTATCGCTTTATTATAATATGTACGTGCTTCCTCTTTTTTTCCTTGAAGGTCATAGTGGTGCCCTAGCTCAACAAAAATTTGCGCGTTATGAGGGGTCTCTTCTACTTTTTTTTTTAAGATTTTCTCAGCTTCTTCGAATCGTTCTAATTGCTGATATACTTCTGCCAGTCCTAGAAGGTAACTGGTTCTACTTGGTTTTTTTGAATATAATTTTTTGTATACAGAAAGAGCTTTCTCATATTGACCTTGTTGTATATAATTTTTGGCCAATAACTCTGATTGAGCAAAGGTCAAAAAAGAAGATAGCAAAGCAATATAGAAAAAGGTAAAACGCATTTTTTAGCAAGTTTTATGTAAATATAACTTTTAAGTTACAAAGAAACTAAAACGTCAAGCTTTAGTTTCTTTGTAAAGAAGTTTAAAAAAATATTTTTTTAAAAACTATAAACCAGCATTTTTCCTTTTAAATTATGATTAATCGATGTATTCAAATCCACAGTATGGGACTAATACATCAGGGATTTTAATGCCTTTTGGTGTTTGGTAATTTTCTAGAATACCTGCAAGTACTCGAGGTAATGCAAGTGAGCTTCCGTTAAGAGTGTGAGCTAATTGATTTTTGCCATTTTCATCTTTGAAACGAAGCTTTAGTCTATTTGCCTGGTATGATTCAAAATTAGATACAGAGCTAATTTCAAGCCAACGATCTTGTGCGGTTGAGAATACCTCAAAATCATACGTTAAGGCAGATGTGAATCCGATATCTCCTCCGCAAAGCCTTAGAATACGGTAAGGTAATTTAAGCTCTTTGAGGATATCTTTTATATGATCTACCATACCGTCTAAAGCTGAATATGAATTTTCTGGCTTCTCTATCCGTACAATTTCTACTTTGTCAAATTGATGTAGACGATTTAAACCACGCACATGTGCTCCATAAGAACCTGCTTCTCGTCTAAAACATGGAGTGTACCCAGTACAGCAGATAGGTAGATTATTTGCCGTTAGAAGTTCATCTCGAAACATATTGGTTACAGGTACTTCTGCAGTGGGAATAAGATATAAATCATCTCCTGTTACATGATACATTTGTCCTTCTTTGTCTGGTAATTGCCCTGTTCCATATCCTGAAGCTTCATTTACGAGGTGAGGTACTTGATATTCTTTGTACCCTGCCTCAGTGTTTTTATCTAAAAAATAACTGATCAGAGCTCTTTGTAATCGAGCGCCTTTTCCTTTGAAAACAGGAAAGCCTGCTCCAGTAATTTTTACCCCTAGCTCAAAATCAATAATATCGTATTTTTTGGCTAATTCCCAATGAGGTAGTGCTCCTTCTTCTAGTTTTGGGATATCTCCTTCACGATACACTTCTTCATTATCTTCATCACTCTGTCCATTTGGTACAGAGTCATGAGGGATATTCGGAATAGTATATAATAATTGTATTAATTTTTCTTGTATCTCTGTAAGTTCAGCAGATAATTGCTTAGAAGTGTCTTTTAGTTGTGCTGTTTTCTCCTTTAGTAAATTTGCTTTTTGCTGCTCACCATTCTTAAATAAGACTCCAATTTCTTTAGAATACTTATTGGAATCAGCCAATGTATTATCCAATTTAGCTTGAGTGTCACGTCGATTTTTGTCAAGGTCAATAACTTCTTCTAAAACAGGAGCTGCATCAAAATTTCGTTTTGCCAAAGCTTTGATGTAAACTTCTTTATTTGCTAAAATATTCTGTACTAATAACATGGTGTGTTTTTTATATGATGTGCACTATTTTTTTGTTGTCTTTTGTCGTGCTGTAAAGGCAAATTTAAATAAAAGTGTGATGTATAGGTCTAGTTCTATTACGAATTTTAAGAAATTTGTTTAAGAAGCTTCTTAAATGGAGGGGGGAATATTAATTATATAGGGATTTCTATATTGACAACAGTTCCTCTAAGAAGGGTAGAGTCAATAAATATATTGCCAGATAATGAGCTTAGGCGGTTTTTGATATTTTTGAAACCAATTCCTTCAACAATTTTATTGGTATCAAAACCTACTCCATCATCCTCAAAGAGCAACTGTATTTGATCTTTGTAATGATTGAGGTATATATCAATATTTTTAGCTTTGGCGTGTTTCAAACAATTGGTTAATAGTTCTTGTATGATTTTAAATAGTTCTTCTTTGATGGTAGTATCTATTTGATCAATTTGGTTTTCGGGATAGGGATGAAATGATATAGATTGCTTGCTGCCACTGGTTACATTATTGATGTACTCTTTTATTAATGCAGTAATTGGATTTTTTTGAAATTTTTTTGGAGTTAAATTGTGTGAGAAATCTCGTACCTGATTATAGGTTTCATCAAGCTGTTTTATGATGTTGTCTTGTTGCTTATTGATATTAGAAGTGTTAGAGAGTTGTAACTTTATACTTGCTAGGTTACCTCCTATGCCATCATGAAGCTCTCGTGCCAATCGTTGACGTTCTTTATCTTGTCCTTCCATCGTAGCTTTGATCAAGTTAAGTTCTTGATCTTTCATGAGTCCGTATACTTTTTGAGTATTTACTTCTTCCTGAGACTTATTGAGGGCTATTTGTGTTTTTAGCTTCTGAAAATACATAATTAGTAAACCAATAATAGGGAGTAAAATAATAAGAAAACCAATTAAGAAAGCCTGTTTGATTGTTCGTTGCCTTTTAATTTCAATTTCTTTTACCAGCTGTTCCTCTTTAAGAGCAAGTATTACTTTCTCTTTTTGAAGTGTTTGGTACTTAATTTCTAATTCTTTTGTGGCTTTTTTATTTTGTTTTGTTATAATCTGATTAGAGACGCCAACATATTGAGTCATTAATCCATAGGCATTTTTATAATTTTTTTGGTCTACATATAGGTTTTTGAGCATAGAGATCACCTTTTTTTGTAATTCTAGACGTCCCCATTGTACAGCATTCATATATGCAGTATTTATGACCATTTCTGCAGTGTCGTATTGCTCTAATTTGTAGTACACACGACCAATGTGATATACAGCATCTATATATAGATCATAAAAGTGATTTTTTTTTGCTTCTTCTTTTATAGGTACAAAGTAATCCATTGCTTCTTGAATTTTGCCATGAAAAAAATCTATTTTTCCTAAGTTCATTTGAGCTTCTAGACTTATTCTATTAGGAATATCATTAGGAATACTCTCTATAACATCTAAGTAATAGAAAGATGCTTTTTCAGTACTTTTTTGATTAAAATAGATATCCCCCAGAAATTTCTTAGCAAGGATTATTGTCTCTTTGTCTTTTGTCTCTTCAATACAAGATTCAAAAATAGGAAGTGCATTTTCATAATTACCTTGTTTAAGATATACAATACCTAATCCTAGTTGATGTTTGTAATGCATAGTTCGCATTTCCTGGACAGGAGAGATAGCAATTCCTTCCAGAAAGTATTTCATTGCTGCATCATAAAGTTCATTTTTAAGTTTCCCCCAGCCTATAATATTATTTGCTTTGGATAAGTATAGTTGCTTATCTGAATTATTTTCTTTTAGGGTTTCTTTTTTTAGGAGTTCTCCATAATGAGTAATAGAATCAGTGTTTCCAGCTAGTAAGTGGATTTTTGCTATTTTGGTAATGAGTTGTAATCTGGTAGTATGATTAGTGCTTGAGTGTAGCTCTTGGTACAAGCTACTGTCTACAGTATTGGGAATGAACCCAAAGAATGAGAAAGAGGTGGTGTCTTGATCTTCTTGGCTATATATAGAAGTAGAAGATACTATAAGTATGGCTAATAAGCCTTTTATCATATGTTGGTACATTGATAATGATTTTTGCAGGATCAAAAAAAAGTTGTGCATAAAATTAAGATGCGTGATTTGACTTAAAACCGTATTCCAATGATGATAAGTGTTACAAAATTACATAAGGTTTTGCAATGGAAGGCTATAAGTGCTTAAAAATATAAAAATAGAAAGTTTTTTGTAAAAAAGATATATTAATTAGTTGGTGCTGTTTTTTCGTATTTAATAATCCATGGATTGGTAGTAAAGTAGTTCCATGGTGTGTTGGCAAGATCTGTTTCGGGGTCTATAAATAATTTGCGCTTTTTTCCGTTGATAGATATTTGGCTATTTACATAAACTGCGATATCTTTTTCTTCGGCAGCATATTCTTTCTTTAGATGTTGTGCAAATTGCCACATAGCATCTGGTTTAGAGGATACAAGTCGTAATTGTTTTTTTGTGAGATATTTTTTTTTATTGATTAATTGCTTTTGTGCTTTGGGGTCATTTTTGTCTAAAATGTAAAAGCTTGTAATTCCAGATCGACCTCTTAGCATCATACGCCAGCTCATTCTATGACCCTCTTCTGTCCAGAGTACATCTCCTGGTATAACCCAATGACGAAGAGGAAGTAGAATTTGTATACTAAACCATAGTATCATAATTAGAAATAGCGGCTTGCTATATGTTGGAGTTTTTACTTCTGCACGGGTATAAAACTCTTTCTTTTTCATAAAAACACGATGTATTGTTTCTTGGGAAAAGAAAAAAACAGTGAACGCTAAAGATAGATATGGGAATATTCCTATTTGAAAAACAATAGAATTAAATATATGAAAAAACACACTAAAAAAAAATGCTGCTAATCGCGTTCTTTTCCATAATAAAAGGGGAACAATCAAGAGATCAAATAAAATTCCGAAATAGGCAATGAATATATGGGTCCAATTTTTTTGTAATATTGCTCCTACTATGGGGTAATTTGCTCTTCCTATCATTAGATTTTTGGCGACCGTAAAGTCTAGCCAATCTGGATATAGTTTGGCAACAGATGCATATGTATAAACAATCCATAATTGAGCAATGATAATTAGTACACACCATCTAGGCATAGATATTTTCTTGATAGTTGGGTTTTGCTTAGCATCGAGAGAAAAATAATTTCCCGCAGGTAGTATACTCATAAGTATGCAAAGCAGTAGTAAAAGGTAATAATGATTGTTGTATGATGATTTTTGCATAAAATATACTCCAGCCCACATTATAGTGAAGCTAATCATACTCCATCGATATTTATAACCGATCATTACGAGCAGTCCAAAAAGTCCCATAACGGCAAAATAGTAATACATGCCATTACCTGGTAGAGGTTGTAAGAAGTTGAAACCAATAAAATTAAAAGTAAATTGAGGTTCAACAAGTGCGCGTGATACCCAGCCTGTAAAGATGGCACCTATAGCTTCAGCAGCGATAAGGAATCCAAAAAAAACTCTAAATATTATAAGGGCACTATTATCAATATGAGTAAACAACCAACGATTGATCATACTAATGAGTTTATATAATTGCGAGAAAAATCTTCATCATGTTGCATTGCATTTTGTAGCTCATCAATAGAATCAAATTTTTTCTCATCTCTAATACGTTTCAGTAGTTGGATTTGAATTTTTTTGTCATACAGGTTAAAAGTAGCATCAAAAAAATGAGTTTCAATTGTTTGTTGAGTCCCATTTACTGTAGGGTTTGTGCCTATATTCATCATTCCGAAATAGGTTTTGTTGTCAATACATGATTTTACAATGTAGACTCCATTTTTAGGGATTAACTTATAGGTTTCTTCGATATGTAGATTTGCTGTGGGGAAGTTTAATTTTCTTCCTAGTTCTTTTCCTTTTACTACAGTGCCAGTAAGCATAAATTCATACCCAAGATAGGTGTTGGCTTTGATAATGCTTCCTTGCGATAATGCTTCTCTTATTTTAGTAGAGCTTACAGCGACATCGTCAATATCTTGTTTAGAGATTTCTTCTACAGTAAAATCTTTTTGTACACCATAAGATGCAAGATCTGTGATGTTGGAGTTACGATTGCGTCCAAATCTATGGTCGTATCCTATGATCACGTGTCTTACATTAAGACATTCAACTAGCATTTGTTGCACGTACTCTCCTGCGGTAAGGCGAGAGAACTCTTTGGTGAATGGGTGAATGACTAAGCTAGAAAGGCCTGTTTGTTTTAGAATTTGTATACGTTCATCTATGGTATTGATGAGTTTAATTCCTGAATCCTGTTGTAAAACCATTCTTGGATGGGGGAAGAAGGTGAGAATTACTGATTCTAAACCGTTGTTTTTGGCACTTTCTACTAGACGTTCTATTATTTTTTTGTGGCCAATATGTACACCGTCAAAAGTGCCTATGGTTACTACAGAAGGTATAGATTTTTCGTATGTTTTGGCGTCGGTATAACGTTTCATCTGTTCTTTTTTTTATGTATGCCAGATAAAAAATCGCCAGTGGGCATTATGATTAGCATGAATTGTATTATTAAAGCTTATTTCCAGAAGGGAAATTTAAAGCGATTGTAAAAATAAAAAATAGTTCTGAGACATTTCTTTATTTTCCGTTAAAGGTATTCATTGTGTTAGCGGTTCCTGCGGTGGCAAATGATTTGATTAATTCAATTCCTTTGTCTAATCGCTCTGGCATTGCTGTTTCTTCATCAAGGTTCCATTCTCCCAAAACATAATCTACTTGTCTGCCTTTGTTGAATTCATCTCCTACTCCAAATCTAAACCTACAATACTTAGAGGTTTGTAGTTGGTTTTCGGTATCTTTTAAGCCGTTATGGCCGCCTGCACTACCTTTGGTTTTGAGTCTGATAGTGCCAAAAGGAAGGTTGATATCATCTGTGATGACTAAAAGATTTTCTATAGGTATTTTTTCTTTACCTAGCCAAAATCGAATAGCTTTTCCGCTAAGATTCATATAGGTATTTGGCTTGAGTAGAATGATCGTTCTTCCTTTGTGTTTATAAGTGGTGAGATCGCCTAGTTTTTGGGTTTCAAAAGAAAGCGCTTCTTTTTTTACTAAAGCATCTAGAATCTTGAAGCCAATATTGTGACGGGTGTTATGATATTTTGGACCAATATTACCAAGCCCAACAACAAGAAATTTTTTCATGAGATCTTCTTGAGTTTCTTTTGTTTTTTGTTTTGAAAATAATTTTTTAATTATCGAAAACATGTTATTTTTATTTCCGAGAGGAATAGGGTGACTTTTTTTGCTATCTTGAATTACATCTAAAAAGGTTGCAAAAGATATAGTATGATAACCCCGTTCTTTATATTTAAGTACATAAGGAGTTCCTCTAAAATTTGTGTAAAAATAAAAAAAGCATTCTGAACTCAATTCAGAATGCTTTTATATTCTATTAAAACCTGTAGGATTATGCTTCTGCTGCAGGAGCTTCTGCACCTTCAGTGGCGCCTTCTGCTGCACCTTCAGTTTCTTCTTCTTCTTCTTCTACCGCAGTACGAGAAGTTTTAACCATACAAACAACTGTATTGTCTGGGTGTAGGATAGTGAAGTCGTCACTAGCTAAATTGGTAACATATAGTTTGTTTCCGATTTTTAGCTCAGAGATATCTCCTTCTAAAACGTCTGGCAATTTAGATGCTAGACCTTTTACTTTAATACGTCTTAGGTTATAACGTAGTACCCCTCCATTACGAACACCACGAGAACTTCCTACTGTTTTGAAAGGAATCTCCATAGTAATTGGCTTGTCATCAAAAATTTCTATAAAATCAATATGTAAAATTTTATCAGTCACTGGGTGAAATTGAATATCCTGTAGGATTGCATTCACTGTAGTACCATTATCCAACGCAATAACCACGGTATGAACGTCTGGAGTGTACACTAAGTTTTTGAAAGCAATTTCTGGTGCTGCAAAGTGTATAATAGTGTCTCCACCGTAAATTACACAAGGAACCTGTCCAGCATTACGTAAGGCTTTTGTTGCTTTCTTGCCTACGCTTTCTCTTTGAGATGCATTGATTGTTAATGATTTCATTTTTTTAAAAATATTAATTAGTATTTACTACATTATAAAGTTAGAACTGATCGACTGGTTGTTATGAACTTTACTCATCACATCTGCAAATAAATCTGCACAGCTTACAACTCTGATTTTATTACTTTTTTGTTTTAGAGGAATAGAATCTGTTACGATTAATTCTTCTAGTTTAGAATTTTCTAATCGCTCATATGCATTACCAGAAAGAATAGGATGGGTGCAAATAGCTCTTACACTTTTTGCTCCTCTCTCGATCATCAAATCTGCCGCTTTGGTTAGGGTTCCTGCTGTGTCTACCATATCATCTACGAGTACAACATTTTTTCCTGTAACATCACCAATGAGCTCCATGTGCGAAATAATATTGGCTTTTGCTCTCTGTTTATAGCATATTACTACATCACTTTCTAAAGCTTTAGAATAAGCATAAGCTCTTTTCGAGCCTCCCATATCAGGAGAAGCAATAGTAAGGTCGCTTAGGTTTAATGATTGTAAGTAAGGTAGAAAAATTGTAGATGCAAATAAATGATCTACTGGTTTTTCAAAAAATCCTTGAATTTGATCTGCATGCAAATCCATTGTGATGATTCTTGTCGCTCCTGCTGTTTCAAGCATTTTAGCAATTAATTTTGCTGCAATTGGTACTCTAGGTTTATCTTTTCTATCTTGACGTGCCCATCCATAATAAGGTATTACGGCAGTGATATGTCGTGCTGAAGCCCTTTTTGCAGCATCAAGCATTAATAATAACTCCATCAGATGATCTGAGCTAGGATTGGTAGATCCAATGATAAAAACTCTGGATCCTCTTACAGATTCTTCAAAAGAAGGTTGAAATTCACCATCACTATAAGTTGAGGTAATGACTTTACCCAGTTTAGCGCCATAGGCAGCTACTATTTTTTCTGCGAGCTCTGTACTCTGATCACAAGCAAAAAACTTTGCTTCTGTAACTCCAATTGGCATACTGTAAATTATTGTTTTGTAATGAGTTGAAATTAATTCTAAAAAAATAAGGTGCAAATTTAGAAATTTATTTTCACTCTATTGCTTTATTTTATTACTTATTTACTGGTGAGAAAGGAATATTTTATTAATTTTGCTGTCTCAATATGCTCGAGTGGCGGAACTGGTAGACGCGCTGGATTCAAAATCCAGTTCTTTCGGGAGTGTGGGTTCGATTCCCACCTCGAGTACTTGACGGGACAACTCCTTATTTTTAGGTGTTGTCCCGTTTTTATTTGAGTTAAAATTATTTGATAATGAAGGGATTACAGCAAATAGTGAATTTACTCGATTGGTTCGATAACGGTCATTTTTGTAATCAAAGATGATTCCTTCTGGAAATACAAG
>NZ_PGUB01000038.1:0-43321 GCF_002924285.1 Aquimarina sp. I32.4
TCTAGGTAATTCCCTGTTTCCTTTGCCAGATTCAAGAAAGAAAATATCATCACTCTCTACAATACCTTCAAAACCATTAGGAACAGCCCCTTCAAAGGCACTTAATATCTTATGCCGCCAGTCAAATGAAGTTTGGAGACAGATACCTGTCTGTTCAGCACATTTCTTTATCGAATTGCCTAATAGCATATGGTACAAATAAACACTAAGCAAGTTCCCCTTTTTTAAACCAAAAGTAACTTTACCTGTAGTTTCCCTAAAATACTTCTTGCACGATTTACAAAAATAACGTTGCACACCATTAGCCTTGCCATTTGCACGGATATTGATGTCTTGACAATTAGGGCAATGTAGTGACTGGCTTTGTTGCACCTCGGAATGAACAGTATACAAGTCAGGCTCTGAAGGATCGACCATAGATAATAGCTCCCTAATTACGGTCTCACGACCCAATTCATCTAGGCTTTTGAAAAATTCTGTGAAAGATTCTGGTACCATTTGCACTTGTTTTAAAACAAAGATAACTAGTTAAGTCGTATTATAGAATATAGCTAATAAAAAACAAAGTTTTTCATAATTCTAAATTTAAGGTTTATAAGAGTTTTTATTTAATTTTTATAGGCTTTTCAGAAGCCTATAGTCCAATTTAATATTTATTTTTGGTTATAGATATTGCACTGGGTATTATATAATTAAAGGTACAAAACCCATCTAAATATTGGTTACGTTAACCACTTAATATATCTACAATTACCCCATAAAAACTAGGATTCACACAGCTTTTTTACACTATAACAAACTGTTTTACTGTGCTTTAACAAAAACTAAAAACAAGTATTTTTGCACAGAATTATTTTTAATTTTTAAAGTAGGCTGTAACTGTTTTAAATTCTATTCTTATACCTAATCTATTATCCTTCTGTAGTAATTTGGTCACTCTCAAAAGTAAAAAAGCTGTTAGTTTCTAAAATAGTTTTCGTCTAATGAACCGCAAACGATACTACCATTATGATTCAAAAAATATGCATCTTACTTTTATTGTTTTCTTTTGGAAAAAACCAAACCATTTCTAAAAAAGAATATCACTATGAATACTATGCTAATGGTACTATTAAAGCAGAGGGATGGAAGTCAGGAAATGTAAAAGTAGATTTTTGGCATTTTTATTATCCAAACGGAAAAGTTTCTAAGCAAGGACATTTCAATCAAAATAAAAAAAATGGATACTGGCATTTTTATTCTGAAAACAGTAAATTACTGAAAGAAGGACATTTTGTAAATGATAAAGCCGAAAAATGGTGGATTATTTACGATATTGCAACCCAAATAATTCAAAAATATCAATACAAAAACAACAAAAGAGAAGGATATTCTCTATTATATAAAAACAATACTCTTTTTAAAGCTGAACGGTATATCAATGATAAAAAAACTGGTGAATGGACCGATATTTTTAGTTTTAAAAGAGACAACCCTAATGCTTCCTTATAAATGCCTCCCATCATAAACGTTATTATACCCGCCTATAATGAAGAGGGTTCTATTGCTCATGTAATCAAAGAAATCCCAAATCTGGTTTCTGAGATTATTGTTGTAAGTAATAATTCTACCGATCAAACAGAAAATGTTGCTAATCAAGCAGGTGCTACAGTACTAAAAGAAGAACGCAGAGGATATGGATATGCCTGTTTAAAAGGTATGGAATATATTGCTTCAAAAGATATCAAACCTGATATTGTCGTATTTCTAGATGGTGACTATAGCGACTATCCTGCCGAACTCACACATCTTGTTGCTCCTATTTTAGAGCGAGATATCGATTTGGTAATAGGTTCAAGAGTAAAACGATTACGAGAATCAGGCTCTATGACATTTCCTCAAATTTTTGGAAACTGGCTTGCTACAAGCTTAATGAAACTTTTTTTTAATGCAAATTTCACAGACCTTGGCCCTTTTAGGGCTATAAAATACGATAAGCTACTAGCACTAAAAATGGTGGATAAAACCTACGGTTGGACCGTAGAAATGCAATTAAAAGCATTAAAGAAACACTATAGTTATACTGAAGTACCTGTGCATTACAAAAAGAGAATTGGTGTCTCAAAAGTTTCAGGAACCATAAAAGGTGCTATATTTGCTGGCGTTAAGATTTTAAGTTGGATTTTTAAATATAGCTTTACGTAATGGATATTGCTATCATCATAACCTACACACTTGCCCTACTGATCATATTTATGTACAGCTTGGCACAACTGAATTTGCTTTTAAACTATTTGAAGTCTAGAAAGCAATCAGATGATTCTCCTACATTTGATTTTTCTATCTCAGAAGAAATCCCATACGTTACAATACAACTACCTGTATTTAATGAATTATATGTAATGGATCGCTTATTGGATAATATTGCAGAACTTGAGTATCCTAAAGATAAACTAGAAATACAAGTCCTCGATGATTCTACAGATGAATCTGTTGTGACTACAAAAGCCCATATTGAGCGATTACAACAGGAAGGGTTAGATATAAAGCATATCTGCCGCGATGATCGTACTGGTTTTAAGGCAGGCGCCCTAAAAGAAGGACTCAAAATTGCCAAAGGTGAATTTATAGCCATTTTTGATGCTGATTTCTTACCTGGTAAAAATTGGTTATTACAAACGATCCCATATTTTAAAGAGCAAAATATTGGAGTCGTACAAACAAGATGGGGTCATATCAATAGAGACTACTCAATGCTCACCAAAATTCAGGCTTTTGCATTGGATTTTCATTTTACTATGGAACAGGTAGGACGAAATTATAAAAACCATTTTATTAATTTTAATGGTACTGCTGGTGTTTGGAGAAAAACGTGTATTGAAGATGCAGGAAACTGGCAAGGTGATACACTAACCGAGGATCTAGACTTGAGCTATAGAGCACAGCTAAAAAAATGGAAATTTAAATACCTTGAGGAAGTAGAAACTCCCGCAGAATTACCTGTGGTCATTAGTGCTGCGAGATCTCAACAATTTAGATGGAATAAAGGAGCCGCAGAAAATTTTCAGAAATTATATTGGAAATTACTTAGAGATAAGACAGTGCCTCTTAAGACTAAGTTTCATAGTTTTTTTCACCTACTCAATAGTAGCATGTTTTTATTGGTACTACTAGTAGCTATCTTGAGTGTTCCTGTTATGTATATCAAGAATAATAACCCATTATTTAGTTGGTATTTTAATGTAATTGCATTTTTTGCATCGAGTACAGTGATATTCTTCTGCTGCTATTGGTTTACATTTAAAAAGATTCATGGAAAAGGGTTTTGGAATTTTATGGAATATATAAAACTATTTTTTACTTTTTTCTCTATTGCAATGGGGTTCTCTGTACATAATTCTATGGCAGTTCTAGAAGGACATTTCGGAAAGAAAAGTGAATTTGTAAGAACTCCAAAATTTAATATTAACACCCTTAAAGATTCATGGAAAGGAAATAAGTATGTAAATAAAAATATATCTGGAAATACTATCATTGAAGCCTTACTAATGGGGTATTTTGGTTTTGCCTTATACAGTGCTTTTAAGTTGCAAGATTTTGGATTGTTTTTATTTCATATTATGTTATTTCTAGGATTTGGTTTTGTTTTCTTTAAATCTGTAACCTCTAAACTATAATGTTCTCGCAATGGAAACATAAGAGATTTTCTATTTTTCTTATTGTTACCAGTCTACTTTTTTACGGGAGTTTTGCGTATCAATTAGAGCATACCGATTTTATAAAAATGATAGGGCTGTGGTCTGCATTGTTTTTTATTTCGTATAAGATTATCCAGCTCAATTCTAGTGATTGGAAATTACTTATCACTACTAGTCTATTGTTTCGAGTTGTATTTTTGTTTGCTATCCCCAACTTATCTCAAGATTTTTATCGGTTTATATGGGATGGCCGTATGTTTCTAGAAGGATTTAACCCTTATTTATCCTTACCCGAAACTTGGATCACTCAAGGCAACACTCCTATTGCGCAAGCTCAAGAATTATATAATGGCATGGGAGAACTTAATGGGAGTCATTACACCAATTATCCCCCTATAAGTCAACTCTGTTATCTTATTGCCGCTTTATTTGCTGGCAAAAGTATTCTTGGTTCGGTTATCATATTAAGAATTCTTATTATTCTAGCTGATATTGGTATATTTTTCTTCGGAAGAAAATTACTACAATCTTTTAACCTTCCTGAAAAAAGAATCTTCTGGTACATTCTGAATCCCTTTATTATTATAGAACTCACAGGTAACCTTCATTTTGAAACGGTCATGATATTCTTTATTATTTGGTCCTTATATCTTTTACAAAAAGGATATTGGTATTGGGCTGCGGTAATACTAGCTCTTTCTGTCTCAGTAAAATTAATTCCGCTATTATTTTTGCCCTTATTTTTTCAAAAATTTGTTTTGGCTACACAGAATAGTAGTAAGATCTCTGATAAAGTTTTGGGGTTACTTAAATTGATCGGGTTTTACAGTATTGTTATTAGTACTTTTTTTATTGTATTCCTACCTTTTCTCTCCACAGAATTTTTAGCCAATTATAGTAAGACTATTGCTCTTTGGTTTCAGTCTTTTGAGTTTAATGCTAGTATTTATTTTATCATTCGCTGGATCGGGTATCAAATTGTAGGGTGGAATATTATTGAAACTGCAGGTAAGATTTTACCTTTGATAGTTATCTTATTGCTTCTAACCTTAACCTTTTTAAGAAATAATCAAAATACTCCACAATTGATTACTGGTATGCTATTAGGTATATGTTCTTATTATTTTCTATCAACAACCGTACACCCTTGGTATATTTCAGTTCCACTATCTCTTTGCATCTTTACACGATACAAGTTCCCTATTGTTTGGTCTTTTGTTGTTATTTTTAGTTATACAGCTTACCTTCATCCTGACTTTAAAGAGAATTTATGGATGGTAGCACTGGAGTACCTTTTTGTATTTGGTGTATTGAGTATAGAGATTTTCAAAAAATTTCAGAGTACCCGCCCAACTGTTCATCAAAACAGTTCAAGAGATAGCGCACATTTTGATAATTAATTATAAAAAAATAGGACGTAGGTTACTTCGGTTTGCCATATTTATTGGCATCTTGATTGTCACAGGATATATTTTTCTATACATACAACAAGAACGTTTTTTCTTTAATCCCAAAATTCTGGATAAAAACTACATCTATTCTTTTGATCAACCTTTTGAAGAAATCAATATTGTTGTAGAAAAAGAAGTTTCTTTAAACGCATTACTTTTTAAAGCCACTACCCCCAGTAAAGGTGTTATTTTATATTTTCATGGTAATGCTGGTGCAATCCATGAGTGGGGTAAGCGAGCTTCACTGTATACTAATAATAAATATGATATTTTATTTGTAGACTACAGAGGGTATGGAAAAAGTGATAGTTTTTATAAAAAGGAATCTGAACTATACAATGATGCACAAAAAGTATACAATTATCTAAAAACTAGATATGATGAAAAAAGTATTATTGTTTTAGGATTTTCTATAGGTAGTGGAATCGCCTCATATACGGCTTCAAAAAACAAACCTAAACTATTAATTCTTGAAGCCCCATATTATGCCTGGGACGAACTTATTTGCAGTATCATACCGATACCCAAAATGCTTATCAATTACAAAATTCCTTCTTATAAGTTTCTAGAAGAAACCACATGCCCAATCCGTATTTTTCATGGTACTCACGACTTTTTGATTAAGCCTGAGGAAAACTCAAAACGGCTACTAACTTTATATCCTGATAAAATTAAACGCATTATGATCAAAGGTGCTGGGCATAATGGCATCTATATCACCAAACAGTATTATGATGAGTTAAAACTGCTACTTGAAGAATATTAAAAAACCACTTATAGCGATCTACAAGTGGTTTTTGTGGTTTTTAAGTGGTATGTAATTATGGAAATTGTTTTCTTATTATTGCTTTATCTTTCTCGGTAATCCCATTCCAATCTTGGAGGTCCGTAAAAAACACTGACATAAAAAATATATCATCATTATGATGTTGATACCTCAGATTATTGTGCCTAACCCTTAATAATACATTGCTTAAAATATTTTATGAAGCCTATTTTCATATTTAGAAAATGGGCTTCTTTCGTTTTATCCATTTTTAAAAATGTCATAACTAAATCAATCATTAAATAATAACTGCTATTTTTATCATAGCCTTAACATAAAATACAGTTAAAAGCTAACCAGTTAAAATTTTCATTTTTTTTGTCAAGTTCACAAAAAAACCAACAAAAAACACCTCTTTCTCAATACTTTATAGCCAAATTACCATTGTATTACATAATTAACAAAGACACAATTAATCGTTAATCTTGTTTTCTGACATCAATTTTATTAATGCAACTCTATAGCTTTGCAATATTATTAACTCAAATTACACGATTAATGAATCATTTAAAATTTAAAAAAAGAAGTTTGATTTTTGGATCGCTTCTCACTGTCGCTTTAGTAGTAACAACTTCATGTAATAAAGATGAAGATGAATCTGTTGAAGATTTTCAACAAATAGATCATGAGCAAAACCTTATTCCAAAAGAGTATATTGTTGTTTTTAAAGATGCTACTATTAAAAGTAAGGCTGTTGCTCAAGAGTCTATCTCTATTCTAGAAAAATATGGCATTACCGAAGCGCAAATCTCTAGAGAATACACTACTATTTTTAAAGGTATTCTCATAAGTGGGGTATCTCAAGAAACCATCAATACGTTAAAGAAAGATCCTATTGTAAAAAGTGTTGTCCAAAATTCAAAATTTGAACTTGAAGCAACCCCAATTGTAGGTCATTCACAAAAAATGATAAATGATAGTATTGCCCCTAATGGACAAATTATTCCTTGGGGAGCAAGCAGAGTAGGTTATGGTGATGGAACAGGAAAAAAGATTTGGATTCTTGATACAGGTATCGCAGATAACAGAGAAGAGTTCAACATAGACAGGATAAACAGTAGAAATTTCAGTCCCGACTTAGGTCCTGATGCATGGCAAGCCAATGGCTCAAACCACGGAACTCAAGTAGCATCTATTGCCGCTGCAAAAAACAACGCAACAGGTATTTTAGGTATCGCTGCGGGAGCAACTGTAGTTTCTATCCGTACTGTTGGAGGTGGTCAGGATCTTGCTGGTCTTGCAGGTGCTTTAGATTATGTAGGAGGTAGAATACAACCAGGAGAAGTTTGGAATATGAGTGCAGGACCTACTGCAAGTAGGCAAGCATTACTTAATTCTGTATTCAGAGATCAAGTAGCACTTTTTGAAAATGCGTTAAGAGCATTATCTAATATTGCTCCTGGATTTGTAGCGGCTGGTAATACTGGTGTTGACCTTGACGCAACCCCATATTCAGAGTCTCATTTTAGTGGTCCTAATGATCAATTATATATTGTTGGTGCCATTGATAATAATAATAACGTATGGAATTCATCTATGTATGGAAGAGTAATTGACTATTGGTCTCCAGGTGTTAATTTGCCTTCTTTACGAGCGGATGGAACTGTCTCTCATGACAGCGGTACATCACTTGCCTCTCCAACGGTTGCAGCAATGTATCTAATTTCAAACGGTAACCTTATTATCGATTCAGAGACAGCCACTGATAGAAATGGACATATAAGGCCAATTCCTAGGGTTGAAACTATAACTCCATTGTAAAATAGAATATTTAATAAAAAAGAGTTCAAAATTATTAATAATTTTGAACTCTTTTTTATTAGCTTTTATTGTTTTATAAATTCTTCAAATTAATAACTTCCTGTTCTGTAAGTATCCTCCAATGTCCACGGGGTAAATCTTTTTTGGTTAATCCTGCAAAAATCACTCTGTCTAGTTTGACTACGCTATAATTAAGGTGATCAAAAAGCTTATGAATAATTCCATTCTTTGAGGATTGTAACTGAATCCCTATCTCATTTTTTGAAGCTCCTTCTATATAAGAAATTTCATCTACATTAATAAAACCTTCTTCTAATTTGATCCCTTTCTCTATTTTCTGAAAGTCTTCAAATTTTAAATTTCGTTCTAGCTCAACATGAAATATTTTACGAACTCCACTTTTATGATGAGTTAATTTTTTTTCTAAATCTACATCATTTGTAAACAATAATAATCCTGTAGTATTACGTTCCAGTCTTCCTATTGGTTTTAATACAGACTTAGAAGCATTTGCTACCAAATCCATAACAGTTCTGGTTTTTTCTGGACTTGTTGTGGTTACAAATCCTTTGGGTTTATTAAGAAGAACATATTCTTTTTTATGAGGAGTAATCACCCGACCGTCAAATTTAACTTCATCAGTAAGTTTTACCTTATATCCCATTTCTGTAATGGGTTTTCCATTTACCCAAACACTACCTGTTTGTATGTATAAATCGGCTTCTCTTCTAGAGCAAACACCAGAATTAGCCACAAACTTATTAAGTCTTATCTCATCAGAATTAGAAATTTTCATAGGAGATGTACTACTCTTTTTTTTAGAGGTATTAGTACGCCCATATGGTTTCCCTTTTGATTTTCCATCTTGCTTTCCTCTACTTTTTCCTTTTGAGGAATTATCTCCACGACTCATATCTTAAATTTTGTGCAAAGATAATCGTTTAATGTATAGATACAACAACTATTCTTCAGTAAACCTAACAGTACTTTGTCTTTCTCTATCCACATGTAATTGAGTTACATCTGGTCTTGAATAATGCCCTACTGGATCAAAATTCTGACACTCCTGCAAAACTCTATTAAAATCTAGTGTTTGGATAAGTAATCCTTCTTTATGTACTACTGGTTCTAATATCCATTCTCCATCTGGCCCTGCTATACAAGAACCTCCATTACTCAAAATATCAGGAGTTTTTTCTAAAATTTTATCTAAATGTGGAGTTCCTTCAGGAAAATCTTCTTTTTTCATCAAACTAGAAACCGAAATCACATAAGATCTAGATTCTCTGGCAATAAATCGAGTTATATCTTTTGTATTATAATCACTCCCTGGCCAAACGGCTATATGCAAATTTTCTCCCTGACCATATAGTGCTGCCCTTGGTAATGGCATCCAATTTCCCCAGCAATTTAAAATGCTTTTAGAGTATGAACTACCAGCCCATTCCCATCTCTTGGTGACCACGTTAATCGTTCCTCATAAGTAGGTTGTAATTTGCGGTGTACAGATTTTATTTTTCCCATCTGATCAATATACACCAAAGATGCATATAGACTATGCCCTCCTCTATCCAATGGTCGTTCAATAATTCCCAAATAAACCGCTATATTATATTTGGCAGCCAATCTACAGATACTTTCTAAATCTCCTCTTTCTATAGCAATTGCATTTTGAGCATAATGAGCATGAATTTCTTTTTGTACTTTATTATCAAATTGGGCTCCATCGGTAAGTGATATCCAAAAAGGATATCCTGGCAAAAGAGTTTCTCCAAAAACAATTAATTCTGCTTTTTTTGAACCTGCTTCAATAATAGCTTTTTCAATCTTGGTGATTGTTGCCAATTTATCAAGCCAAACAGATAAAATTTGTGCCAAAGCAACGGTAAGAAAATCGTGTTTCATAACAATAATGTATTGGTAGGTAATTTTATTTTTTACGATGCATAACTTTAAGATATCTACAACATATGATTAATAAATAATTAACATTTAATGTATTGATTTACAGTACCTTGCAGTCTTCTAAACAAACTAAAAACAAAGACTGTATTTAACCTTTAATTAATTTTAAATAGTATTAAAAATTGAGAAATCGATAGTATTATGATACAAATATTAAGGAATATACATTCAGTGACTAATTACTTATCATTTTATAAAAAATAAACATATAAAAAGTATTTATTCTGTAAAGTTTAATTTATGTTAAAACATTCCTTTTTAACTTATTCATAATCATTTTAATACATTCTAATAAAACAAATACTAACAAAATATAGAGTATTCAACTCTACATTTGTTACAAAATAGTATCACAACTAAAACTAAATATTTATTAACGTAATTTAAAACCACAAAAATGAGAAAGTTAACCGTTTTATTCGTAGCGCTATTACTAGGGTCAACGCAGCTCTTTGCTTCAGATACCACCTCAGTAAACTCAGAAAAGTTATTGAGAAATCAAATTGAAACTCTTCTGAAAAACCCTGAAATTAGCTTAGAACAAGAAGAGATTAAGGCTAATATTGAATTCATTTTGAATGACAAGAGTGAAATCGTAGTGCTCTCTGTTGAATCTGGATCCGAAGATGATACTGTAGAAAGCTATATAAAATCCCGATTAAACTACAAAAAGATCAACTCAAATGTAAGTGACATAGAAAACAGAATTTTTAAAATTTCTTTAAAAATCCTAAAAACCTATAAATCTTTATAAAGTTCATTCTTTTTTATAATCAGACAAGGCAGTTGTATGCATCATCATACAGCTGCTTTTTTTATTACATAACCCTATCTAGAACTAGCGTAATATCTATCAAAATAATACTTAATGTTCCTAATACAATTATAGTTTTAAGAATGTTATGCAGCCATACGTAGTGTATTCTTCCCTTGGACCTCCATAAGCCAAACAAAAAAGCAAAAAATAAAAAGATACATATATAGAAATACAGATACATATATCCTATCTCATATCGGGTAAGTAATAAATAAACAGGAAAACAAGAGATCAAAAGCAATATACTTACTATTCTTTTAGAGATTAATTCTCCATAAACAACGGGAAGTGTCTTATAATCCTGAGCAATATCTCCTCTTAAATTTCCTAGGTCTTTGACCATTTCTCTCACTACAAGTATTAAAAAAAGAAATGTAGCATGTACAAAAATAACCTCATCAAAATTTTTGTAATATATGAAAACAGCAAAAAATGGGGTTATCGCTAATAATGAAGCTACAATATTACCAATAATTGGAAATTTTTTAAGTTTATGAGAATAGAACCAAATCCCAAAGATGTATAACGAAAAAAAGACTACTGCTCTAAACGACACATAACTAGCACATACTACCGAAAGAAAATTAAGAACAAAATAGACTGTTAATTTGGTACGTTGACTTACCAAACGATCCAACATTGTTTTTTGAGGCCTATTGATTAAATCTTTTTCTCTATCATAAAAGTTATTAATGATATACCCTGCTGCAATCACTCCCGATGTTGCCAAAACGATAACAAACAGATTGGGATCAAGAATAACATTTCTTAACTTGATGTGAGGTGCTAATATAAATATCGAGGTAAGATATTGCGCGAGAACTATAATAAGTATATTATATCCTCTTACTACAGAAAATAAGCTCAATAACTTGAGAAGAATGAGTTTGTTTTTTCTGCTAAGCATAGAACAATGCTTTTAAAAATTGTAAACTACTTCTAGCTTATAATCCTTAAGTGAAGCTTGCGCTTTATCAAAATCTTGTGTAAATCCTAATATATAACCTCCGCCTCCAGAGCCACATAGCTTAAGATAATAATCATTGGTTTCTATCCCATGTTTCCATAAATCATGAAATTGTCTAGGAATCATAGGCTTAAAATTATCTAATACTACATGAGAAAGCTCTTTTATATTAGAAAATAACGATTTAACATCTCCTTTTAAGAAATCATCTACACAAGCGTCTGTATATTTTACAAATTGGTTTTTGAGCATACTGCGAAAACCTTCTTGCTTCATACTTTCCATAAAAATATTAACCATAGGTGCTGTTTCTCCTACAATACCGCTATCTAACAAGAAGACTGCTCCTTTTTTATTTTCTACACTTTGTGACGGGATTCCTGCTGGTTCAATATCATCTTTAGAATGAATGAGAATAGGTAAACTAAGATAACTGTTTAATGGATCCAGACCAGAACTTTTACCATGAAAAAAAGACTCCATCAACCCAAATATTTCTTTAAGCCTGAGTAACTTGTCTCTAGTAAGGTTTTCTAGCACAGTTATTTTATCTGCTGCATATTTATCGTAAATAGCTGCTACTAGTGCTCCGCTACTACCTACACCATATCCTTGCGGGATACTACTATCAAAATACATCCCTGAATCAATATCCTGATGCAGTTTTTTGAAATCAAAATCTACGATACCTTTACCTTGAATTTCTTCAAGATATGTTGCAAAATTCTTAAGATTCTTATTGGATTCTATTGCACTGGCAGTTGGGTTTTCTGATACCTTTAACGCTCCTTTAAAAAAGTTATAGGGTATAGAAAGCCCTTTAGAATCTTTAATAATACCATATTCCCCAAACAACAGTATTTTAGAATAAAATAACGGTCCTTTCATTATATTTTCAATAAATTATATCTCAATTTGTCTCCTTACTTAGGATAAAGTTACACTATTTTTGCTCCCAATCCTATTTTGTCACAAATATACTGCCCATTCTGACAATACACAACTAACTCATTAGTAATGAATTCTAAAACTTGTTTTTTTTCTGATTCAGGGTATAAAACATGAACATTTGCTCCTGCATCCAACGTAAAACAAATTTTGGATCCTGCAGTTCCACGATATTTCCATATTTTATGAATTGCAGATAATGTATTAGGTTTCATCAGAATAAAATAAGGTAGAGAAGTCATCATCATTGCATGCAATGTCAATGCTTCACTTTCTACTATTTGAATAAATGCATCCATATCTCCAGAAATTAATATTTCTTTGAGTTTAGATATATGTTTTGAGGCTTGCTCAAAACGTTCTTTTGCAAAAGGATGGCCATGCATTAGATCATGTCCTACAGTGCTACTTACTTGTTTTTCTCCTTT
Organism: Aquimarina sp. I32.4; assembly: GCF_002924285.1. Classification (NCBI taxonomy): domain Bacteria; kingdom Pseudomonadati; phylum Bacteroidota; class Flavobacteriia; order Flavobacteriales; family Flavobacteriaceae; genus Aquimarina; species Aquimarina sp. I32.4. The sequence continues at coordinate 12,841 of NZ_PGUB01000038.1, forward strand.
ATCTATTAACAGTATTGTGTCTTGATAATTTTTAAAATTTTGATGAATCTCAAACGGAAAAGGTATTGCATAAGCATCACTACTACCATTAATATCTGCATGTGCTCCCCAAACAGTTACAGGTCCTTCTATACTTCTACATGCACTACCAGAGCCCAGACGTGCCAAAAATGAAGTTTTCTGAAGAAGTTCTGAGTCTGTAATTTCTGAATGTATCTTTCTTTCTAATTGCATCAAACAATATGCTAATGCACTCATACCACTGGCAGAAGATGCAATCCCACTACTATGTGGAAATGTATTGCTTGTTTTTATAACAAATCTATAATGTTTTAAGAAGGGAAGGTATTTTTCTACTCTCTGAAAAAAAATTTGAATTTTGGGCTTAAAATCTGGCTTAGATTTTCCTTCAAAAAACAACTCAAAGTCAAAATCTTCTCCTACTGTATCTCTTTTTTTATATGATATACTAGTTTCAGTTTTACATTGATCCAACGTAAAACTAACAGATGCATTTTCTGGTAATTGCACAGGTCGTTTACCCCAATATTTTACCAAAGCAATATTACTGGGAGAGGTACAACTTATTATTCCTTCATCTGGTAATTTTGATTGCACCATAGAAGCAAACTCTGGGTAATCTATCATAATATGTAATGATTTTTGACAAAGATAAGTGTATAGTGTCTTTTAAGCACATTGGTAGTAAAAATAAATTGCTATTTTAGTGCTATACTAACTTATTTCAATGAAAAAAAGATTATTTCGTATTGGCATTTCGGTATTGGTATGTGGGTTGATTGGGTTTTTAAGTAGTATTGCTACACGAAGTTCTGTTGATACGTGGTATGCTTCATTAGAAAAACCTTCTTTTTCTCCCCCTGATTGGATTTTTGGCCCTACATGGATTATACTCTATATTATGATGGGTATTGCGGCTGGTATTGTCTGGAGCAAAGGCTTTTATCATAAATGGGTAAAAACTGCGTTATATCATTTTGGGTTTCAATTGTTACTCAATGCTGCGTGGTCCATTTTTTTCTTTGGATTACAAAGCCCATTAATAGCATTACTAGATATAATAGCCCTATTTATCTTGTTATTGTTTACTATAAAATGGTTTACCGTAGTAAACTCAACCGCTGCTTACCTACTTATCCCTTATATTCTATGGGTCGCTTTTGCGGCTGCATTAAACTTTGGTATATGGCAACTAAATTAAACACAGGAATAAGGAATATGATTTTTTTATGAGTAAAAAAGCAATAGTCTTACAGACTACTCTAGAACTAATAACTAAACAAGGAATCAATGCTACTTCTCTTTCTCAAATCATAAAAGAATCGGGTGTAGCAAATGGAACTGTTTATCACCATTTTAAGAACAAAGAAGAGATTATCACAGAACTTTATTTGATGCTTACTCAGGATTTTGGAACTGTAGTTATGCGTAATATCCCTGAGAACGATATCAAGAAACAATTTACTGTAATGTGGCTTAATCTTTTTTATTACTTCGTCAACAACCCTCTTGCATTTATATTTTCTGAACAAATTGCTCGTTCTCCAGAGATCCCACAAAATCTAAAAGATAGAGCACGCCTTTATTATCAAGAAATAGAAAACTATTTTAAAACAGGTATAAAACAAAAGGTGTTCAAATCATACAACACCCTTGTTATGGAGGAATTATTTTTTGGAAATGTGGTATCCTTGGTAAAGATTCATGAAAATGAACAGGTTAAACTACAAGAAAAACATATTAATCAAGCAATTGAAATTTCATGGAGAGGTTTCTTAAAAGATCAAACCATCATCTGATCTCATAAAAAAACTCCTTAAACGTATACCTTATTTCTATCTTAATTAAGAAATAGCAAGTTGAATAAAAATTATATGAAACAAGATTTATTCAACTTGCATATATCTAATTAAATACAATATTCACACAAGAATCTTTATATAAATGCTTTAACACATATTCTATAGCTTTTCGCGAACTACTCGTTTGCCCAATAACTCCTCCTTTAAAACTAATTTTTCCAGTATCATCATTCCAATAATATTCTTTATTATCAGATTTAATAATACGTTTTTTATCTTTGGTTATAACCTGAAAAGCATTTAGTTCCTGACTATATTCCAATCCTGAAGGAAAATATACTTCGGCAACAAATTTTGTAATTCCTTTCTCATAAACATAACAGACACACTCACCTATATCTTTAGCCTCAGAAACCCGAACCATATTATTTTGCACAATTTTCCATCCTCCATTAACTCTAATAGCAACAAGATCCATAAGCATGGTTCCTTTTTCAGCCAATTTCTTATCCACAAAAGATTCAAAATTAATTACGGCAGAAATAGTTCCTGCTCTTTCCTTTTGACTTTGAAAAACAATTTTATCTAAGGTTAATTTAAACCTATAATTATTGTCATCGATAATATCATCTAATTGAGAAGAAATATCTTTTTTCACATAAGTTTTCCTTACTAAAGCACCTGATAGATTAACATAAACAGTGTTTCCACTATATTTATCATCAAACAAACTCATAACATCTTCCTTTTGAGTTCCTTGAGTTAATGCGTTCATTTTATTAATATAATCCACCAGTAATTTTTTTACAGGATCGCTTTCATTAAATGCCTTTGCCAAGAAGACATTACTCAATAAAAACATCAAAGTAATAATACATGTAATTTTCTTCATAGTAACGGGGGGTATTGGTTATACCTTATTAAGATACAAAAAATCACGCACAATCACTATTAAAACCGTTTCATTCTCTACACTAAATTACTTAATTTCAGAAGTTTATTTACTGTTCTTAAATTCCTAGTAGTAGCAATAGATTGTAGTTTTCTTTCAAAAAAGTTATTATTTAGCTTACTTTTTCCATATCCATTCACTGCAAATAAATACACTGTTCTATCAATAATCACGTACTCTTCTTCATAAGAATTTGACATCAATTCTTTTACAACTACAATATCTGGGGTCTCTTGTAATACTGTGAAAAACATCTTTTTTTCTTCTATTTCTCCGCTCTTAAGCCGTTCTATAAAGGGGTTGTTTTTATAAATAGACAATAACATTTCAGCAGTAAGTACTAATACTGGCACATCATACCCAAATTGGTCTATGATTTCTTTTTTAATCAAATCTTGCAAGGCAATTATATCATTGATTTTATATTGGAAAATGATATTTCCACTTTGGATATATGTTTTAACCGATGTAAACCCTAATTTTTCTAGCTTTACTCTAAGGTCTGCCATTTTTATCGTTTTCTGGCCACTTACATTAACTCCTCTAAGCAGAGCGATATAGGTTGTCATAGGTCAATAATTTTAGATATACTTTGCAAATTAAGTCTATTACACATTAAAACTACTGCAAATACAATCACTTTACTGTGTTTTTTTGATTTCTCCATATCGGTGCTATATGAAAAATGAATAAAGCTCTCGTATTTATTTCACTTCAACACCACCTTGTAACAAAGTTCTATTGCATAAAGTGGGTTAAAAATCAGAAACTATTGCTTGTGCAGCAATATATGCTCCTGTCCAAGCATTCTGAAAATTAAATCCTCCTGTTATAGCATCAATATTCAATACTTCTCCAGCAAAATATAGGTTTTTGTGTTTTTTACTTTGAAAAGTTTTAAAGTCAATTTCTTTAAGATCAACCCCTCCTGCTGTTACAAATTCTTCTTTAAATGTACTTTTTCCTTTTACTGCAAACACTCCTTGAGTAAGCTGATCAGATAAGAGTTTTAACTGTGTTTTATTTGTGTCTGCCCAACGCATATCATTTTTTATTCCTGAGGCCAAAACCAAACTTTGCCACAATCTTTTTGGTAACCCAAATTGAGCATACTTATACATTTGTTGCTTTGCATATTGTTCTTTGAGCGCTTTTAGTTCTTCAAAAACTTCATGTTGTGAATATTCATAAAGCCAATTGATTACAATCTCAAAATCATACTGTTTCGCATTCAGTTCTACTGCTCCCCATGCAGATAATTTAAGAATTGCGGGACCACTCATTCCCCAATGTGTAATTAATAAAGCTCCTTCACTGGATAATTTGGATTGTTTTACCCTTACGGTAGCATTAGTTACCACTCCTGATAAGTTCGTAATTCTGGAATCTTTGATGTTAAAAGTAAATAAAGAAGGTACTGCTTCTATCGTTTGATGCTCTAGTTTTTGTAATTGCTTCCATATTTTTGGATTACTACCTGTTGCGATCATCAACTTTTTGGTAACAAAATTTGCCTGATTAGTCTGTATAATCCACCCTCTATCTTTTTGATAGAAATCTTTAACAATATGATTTTTCAAAATTTCTACTCCTAATTGTTTTACGGTCGACAAAAAGCAGTTGATAATCGTTTCAGAAGAATCAGAAACAGGAAATACTCTACCATCTTCTTCTATTTTAAGCGCTACTCCTCTACGGTCAAACCACTCCATAACATCACCAGTCATAAAGGTGTGAAAAGGCCCTTTGAGTTCTTTTTCTCCTCGGGGATAGTTTTTACTTAACTCATTTGGAATAAATTCTGCATGAGTAACATTACATCTTCCCCCTCCAGATATACGCACTTTAGACAAAACTTCTTTACCACGCTCAAGAATAGCTATTTTTAACTCTGGATTGTTCTCTGCTACATTAATAGCCGTAAAAAAGCCAGCAGCACCACCACCAACAATAATTAAATCGTATTGCACACTAATATAATTATAGAACTAGTTTAACTATTACTATACCTATCGCTTAATCGCCCTTTTATTACATGGGTTTGCTAGTTAACTCAAAAATATATGAGTACAAAGCTTTTATTTTTTACGTAGGCTAAAAAAATGTAGGCACTAGTTCATATTAAAACTTAAAAAAACTACAATAGTATTCATTACCACCGCAAAACAAAAACACAAGATTTAATAATAGCCTAATAAACTCTTTTTTTTCATTCTTGCATATTCTTTATTCTGCTCCAATCAAATATTGCGTTTTTCTGTTACAAAATTCGGAAAATCCGTGATGATTCCCTCAACTTTCCAAAACTTTGATTTTTTTATTAACTCTTTTTCATTTACTGTCCATACATACACGTGAAACCCTACTTCTTTTGCATGATTTACATGATCTCTAGTTAATGTCTCTATTGGTGGGTGTATAGAAAAAGCACTTAACTTCTTTGCTATTGGCAAAGCTTCTACCACACTTTCTTCTGTCAATACTCCTATCTTAAAACGAGAAGTATGTTCTTTTAAATCAAATAATTGGTCATGATCAAAACTAGATATAATAAAATCCTTATACTCCCATCTAGAATTATTAATATATTTTTCTAGTACTTTGATAGTAGGTATCACCGTATCCTTACCTTTCAATTCTATATTAAGCAAACATTGTGCATCTATAATATCTAACACTTGATCCAAAGTAGGAATTGCATACCCTTCTTGTGTACTGTATTGCTTAAGTTCTTCTAATGAATATTCTCTCACGTTTCCCTTTCCATTAGTCGTTCTATCCAAAGTTTCATCATGAATAACCACCAACTCGCCTGTTTTACAACAATGTATATCGATCTCTATGCCATCTACATTATGTAATAATGCTATTTTTACAGACTCTAAGGTATTCTCTGCTATCAAACCTGCTGCACCCCGATGTCCAAATATTTTCATGAATTTTTATTTAATCTAAATTTAAAAAAAAGATCAATATTTAACCGACATAACACTTCCTTCAGCGTATTTCATACACTATAACAGCTAATTCTTATAATATAACTCACTTTTTTTGCTCTTCCAGCAAACTAATTCTATCTATATTATACTTTGAATTTATTTCTTTTTTTCTAATTTTAAAAACTATTATGAACAGGTAACTATTTAAAGACTAAAGAAAAACACATCTCAACAATCATTAATTCACAGTATTACTACTAGTTTTAGTACAATAGTAATGACAAAAAAACTAAAATCGTTATTTTTACTTTATAATTTAACTTAACCTTTAAAAGTAAATCTAGATTTATTTTAACCCCATAAAAGGTAACGATTTGTCATTTTAGTACATAAACCTATGAATACTACCGAAGATCAAAAAATTTTGGAAGGTATCGTTACGGGGAATGAGATTATTCTCACAGAGTTTTATAAAAAAAACCTGCCGTATATACAACAATATATTCTAAGTAATTCTGGAAATAAAGAAGATGTAGAAGATGTATTTCAGGATGCTTTGGTTTTAATATATGAAAAGTTAAAAACAGATTCTTTAGAATTACAGTCCTCATTACGGACCTATTTTTATGGAGTTTGCAAAAATATATGGAGAAATAGATTACGGAAAAATAAAAGATTAATTATTACGGACAATTTATCTGAAGATTTAGAAATTATAGACACTACAATTATAGAAGATATTGAATTTAAAGATCGTGAACATGTATATCGTAAACACTTTCTAAAATTAAGCTGTAGCTGTCGTAAGGTACTAAGTTTACTTTTTGAAGGAAAAAGTATGAAAGAAATTGCACATGTCACAGGGTATTCTGAGGGATATTCACGAAAGAAAAAATTTGAATGCAAGAGACATCTTATGGAAATGATAGAAAAAGACCCTACATATCAAGAATTACAGCTTCACCCTGAAAACGACTAATACCCTATGAAGAGAACTCCGGAAATATTTGACCGAATAGAAGGGTATATCAACAATACTTTGACTCAGGATGAATTAACTGCCTTTGAAAAAGAATTGGCTATTAATAGCGAGCTACAACAAGAGACTCAAAAGCATCGAGAAATGCATAAAATCTTAGGGGATCAGGATACTCTGGATTTTAAAGAAAAATTAATGCGTATCAGTGCTAACATACATGAGGAGAAACAAAAAGTCCCTTCTACTAAAACATATTCTTATTACCTAAAAATTGCAGCCTCGATCGCTATTCTAATAGGCATAGGGACATTTTGGTATTTGACAAATGCAAAAAATCAAATACAAGATTTATACAAAGCGTATTATGAGCCTTTTCCCGTTGAAGATATTGTTCGAGGAAATACAAATAAAGAGATTCAACATATTATTAAAAATTATACCAGCCATTCTTATGATAGTGTAATAGTTGCTTTAGAAAAATACCCAGATATCGAAAATCAACATCAATTACAATTATATTTAGGTAATAGCTATCTTAATACAAATTGTGAAGAAAAAGCAATTCCCTTATTTATAAAAATAAAAAATAAAAGTAAATACTACGAAGTTGCTAAATGGTACTTATCACTCTCATATTTAAAAGTAAACAAACCTAAAAAAGCAATTCCATTACTCAATGAAATTATTAGATACAATGGTGCTTATAAAAACAAGGCGAAACATTTACTTACAGCCATAGAAAAATAATTAGTGATTTTTTATTGAATAGACGAATCTCCCTCTTCTTTTTACCTCTACCAAACTAGTATTGTATCCTTATTTATAATGTTTTTTTATCTAGAATGATCATGTCCAGAATTCAATGATTTTTGATTCATGCAAAAAATAAAATACATTTATCATCTATCCAATGGATATACGAACGTAATTTTTATTCTATTTTCCTTACTCCCATTTGCCTAGTTATTTTTCTTGAGAGTTTTATTTATTATGAACTCCACTAGAAATCTTACACAAATATCATCATCTTCTTTTTTTCTTCACAAAATAAGGTAACACTCTCCCTTCTACACATAAGGCATTCACCTTTTTCAAAATCAATATTATAATATTTCTTATAAAAAAAGAAAATAGAGGGTAACAAAGTAATAAATAAAGACATAAACATACTCACCCATTAATACATATTGATTAGTCTAATAATTCAGTTAATATTATGAATGCAATTATCAAACACATTGAGATGATGGATCGAATAGATCAGCTTATTCGCCTTAAAGCTACTGGAACTCCTTTAGAATTAGCTTCAAAGCTAGGGGTTTCAAAAACAAAGCTATATAGAGTAATACGCACTATGAAAGCACTAAACGCTCCTATGGAATACGATGTAACATTACAGAGTTATGTGTATGTAAAAGCTGTAGGTTTTAAATTTGGTTTTCATTCTAGAGATACAATTACAAACGAGTTACAACCGTTTGCAAGATAACACCAATACTGGCAGAAAATAAAACAACTATTGTATTAAAGTCAACCTATCACACAAATCAACAGTCGTTCATTTATGATAGGCTTAATGCTTATTATGTTTAAAATTACTTAAATGCAGACATGCCAGTAATATCCATTCCTGTAATAAGTAAATGAATATCGTGTGTTCCTTCATAAGTAATCACACTTTCTAGATTCATCATATGCCGCATAATACTATATTCTCCAGTTATTCCCATTCCGCCAAGAATTTGTCTTGCTTCTCTAGCTATTTTAATAGCCATATCCACATTATTACGTTTTGCCATAGATATTTGAGCACTTGTAGCTTTACCATCATTACGCAACACTCCCAATCTCCACGCTAGCAATTGAGCTTTGGTGATTTCTGTAATCATTTCTGCTAATTTCTTTTGCTGTAATTGCGTTGCTCCTATAGGTTTATCAAACTGTATACGTTCTTTTGCATATCGCAAAGCAGTATCATAACAATCCATCGCTGCACCAATTGCTCCCCAAGCAATCCCATATCTAGCAGAATCTAAACATCCTAATGGCGCTCCTAATCCACTTTTTTCAGGTAATAAATTTTCTTTAGGTATTTTTACATTATCAAAGATCAATTCTCCTGTAGCAGATGCACGAAGTGACCATTTATTATGAGTTTCTGGCGTAGTAAACCCTTCCATTCCCCTTTCAACAATAAGCCCATGGATTCTTCCTTCTTCATTTTTAGCCCACACTACAGCAATATCAGCAAAAGGAGCATTAGAAATCCAAAGTTTAGCCCCATTAAGAATATAATGATCTCCTGCATCTTTGAAATGGGTTGTCATTCCACTAGGGTTTGATCCATGATCAGGTTCAGTCAATCCAAAACACCCCATAAACTCACCAGACGCTAATTTGGGTAAATATTTTTTTCGCTGCTCTTCAGAACCATATTTCCAGATAGGATACATTACAAGTGAAGATTGTACAGAAGAAGTAGACCTCACTCCAGAATCTCCACGTTCAATCTCTTGCATAATCAAACCATAACTAATCTGATCTAGTCCTGCACCACCATACTCTTCTGGTATATACGGTCCAAATGCACCAATCTCTGCCAACCCATTAATAATCTGTGTTGGAAACTCAGCTTTCTGCGCAAATTCCTCTATAATAGGAGATACTTCACGTTTTACCCAACTACGAGCTGCATCGCGAACCATTTTATGCTCATCATTCAACAATTCATCGATCTGATAATAATCTGGTGCCTGAAATAAGTCTGGTTTCATTGTTTTATTATATTTTCTAAATTACTGTATATAGCCTACTAAACAAATGTAGGTAATGATAAAAAGGGAAGCAATTATTTTGACATTTTTAAAACAATTGACCATTACAACAGTATATTTATTAAGTTTTTGATTAAAATAAAAATATGACAATAAATCATATCAAATCTATCATAAAAACAATAATAAGAATCAAAAATTCGTGTATAAATTCCGCAGATCACATAATTTTTCCACACTATAACCACAATTAACAAGATAGCAATAATCACACGCTTAATTATAATTAACTGACATGCAAGTATTTAACAACAATACCTGATTTTTAATTTCTTATGGCATAATTATTCTATGTATTAAAACATAATAATATTAAAAATGTATTAAACGATGAAAAATTTATTTGTATTACCAGTATTTGCTTTTGGATTATTAATTGGAACTCAAAACATAAACGCTCAGGAGGTAGCCTCTACCGATAACACAGAAGTAGCTACTCCTATTCAAGAGAAATACATCGATCTTGCTGTAGAAAACTTACCTCAACCAGTTCTTGATGCTGTAGCAAAAGACTACGCAGGAGCAACTATAGAAAAAGCTGCTGCCAAAGAAGATGCATCAGAATTCAAACTACTAATAAAGCAAGGAGAAAAAGAAAAAGAAGTTTTCTGTGATGCAAACGGAAAATGGATCACCAAAGGATAATTTCTTTGATGAAAAAAAGTTTTAATTTATGGTGATATAGATTAAAATTCGTAGAGTGATTGAATTTCTAAAAGGGAGGTGTGCAAACATCTTCCTTTTTTTGACATTAAACTTACATCTTTAAGTAGAAATCTTTTGTAAGATTAATATACTCTTTTGTATATTGATGTCTTGAAGTTTCTATAATTAACTCATTGATCTCAGATTTCATTTGCTTAAAACTCAAGAACAATAGACTTCTTTTTATTTCAGAAAAAGGCGTTCCTTTTACTCTAGTAATTTTTTGCGGAAATAACCCTACCTGACCTGCAATATCAAAAAAACGATCTTCTTCTTTATATGGTATGATTACAGCAAAACGACCATGTTTTGACAACAATCGAGAAGCTCCCACTAATAAATGCTCAAAAGGTAAGGCATCTTCAAACCTAGCAACATCTCTCTTTGCATCTGGTGTTTTATAATTCTCCACGTAGAAAGGAGGATTACTGATCAATAGATCATATTTATCATCTATCTCTTCAAAAAACTCTTGAAAAGAAGCGTGATAACAAAATAAACGATCCCCCCACAGAGAAGCTTCAAAATTATCTACTGCTTGCTCATAGGCATCTCCATCAATCTCTAAAGCATCTATAACTTCTGCCTGAGAACGTTGTGCCATCATCAAAGCTATCAAACCTGTACCAGCTCCAATATCCAAAATTGAAGTAACTGAATCATCAATAGGAACCCAAGCCCCCAACAACACCCCATCTGTGCCAATTTTCATAGCACATTTATCTTGATGAACTGTAAAATCTTTGAATGTAAAAGGTTTGCTCAACTAGCTTTTATTTTTGTTACTTAAGATCATAGAGATAACACATTTGGTATCCTCTGGCAAAGAAATTCAAAAACTATTTTTCATAATCAAAAAACCACCAATTCCTTATAAATATAGATCGATCAATCCTTCTGGAGTATGTACAATTACCTCTTTTGATTTTCTGTCAATTTTCTCAACAAATTCGTCATTCATTGGGATAAGAATCTCTACCCCTTCACGATCTACTTCAAATAGAGCCTGAGCAGTTGAGTCATTAATAGCTTTGATAACTCCAACTTCTCCAAAAGCTACATCAACTATCTTAAATCCGATAATTTCATGATAGTAAAACTGATCGCCCTCTAATTGAGGTAGCAATGAAAGCGGAAGGTATAATTCTGCCTTCATAAGATCATCTGCACCCTCTTCAGAGTCAACATCTTCAAATTTAACACGTAGTAAATCACTTTTATGCAAAGAACTTTTTTCAATAAAAAACGGAACCAGATTGTTGTTATAATCAACAAATACTGATTCCATCTTTGCATAACTTTCAGGCTCATCAGTGTCTAATTTTATCAACACCTCGCCTTTAAAACTAAATTTACTTACGATTTTACCTAGATAGAAGCATTCTTCTTTCTTCATCGTTTATAATGCAACTATTCTTCCTCGTTGCTAGCTTCTTGGGTTCCTTCAGCTTCTGCTGTTTCTTCTGTAGCAGCTTCAGCTTTTGCTGCAGCTTCACGCTTAGCATTTACTTCTTTTTCAGCTTCAAGAGCCTTTGCTTTTTCTGCTTCTTCAGCTTTTGCTAATTCTTCTTTCTTAGCATCAACAGTTCCATCTTTTTCTGATACCCAAGCTTTAAATTTCTCTTCAGCTTGCTCTTCAGTCAATGCTCCTTTTTGCACACCACCAGCTAGGTGATTTTTTAGCATTGCTCCTTTATAAGATAAAATAGCTCTTGCTGTATCAGTAGGTTGTGCTCCATTCTGTAACCACTTTACTGCTCCATCAACATCTAAGTCAATACTTGCTGGGTTTACATTAGGGTTATAAGTACCTAACTTTTCAAGAAATTTACCATCTCTTTTTGCTCTAGCATCTGCTGCTACGATCCAGTAAAAAGGTTTTCCTTTTTTACCGTGTCTCTGTAATCTGATTTTAACAGGCATAAAAAATTAATTTTTGGGTACGCGACCCTATTTATAATTAAGGGCGCAAAGGTAACTATTTTTAATTAATTAAAAATCAACAAATAAAAGTTTATTACCAATACTATATTCTCCTTTACTTTTTAAAACATAAAAAATCTTTAAAAAACACTTTTTTTAAACCCAAAAACTACCTTTTAACTTACTTTTTACACCAACGGACTACAGATTTGTGTATTTCATCGATAAAATATGCTTTTTTTCGATAAAAAAATTGTATTCCTAGAATTTTCATTATATGTTTGTTCTCACAAAACAAAAATTACGGTTTTTCCGTAAAAAAATCACTCTAAAGCCCCAAGCCTATGATTGAAAAAATTACCCCTACATTTGCAGTTATCTGTTTATTTTTAACTTCTTGTTCTACAGATATTGAAATTAACACACCTGCACTTCAAGCAAAAATAGAAAACGAAGTTTTCAGATCATCTATCAAAAAAGCAGTTATTTATGATGATGGCACCCTAGTAATCTCTGGAAGTTCAGGGGATAAATCAATCAGCTTCACAACTATATCTACAGACCTTGGCACATACAAAACAGCTCAAAAAACTGTTAGCAAAGCAAGTTTTCAGAAAAACAACGCAAAATTCATTTCTAAAGATGGAGAGACTGAGGGAGAAGTAACCATAACAGAAATCTACAATAATGAAATCTCTGGTAACTTTCATTTCAAAAACCTTAAAGATAACGACGGTAATGCTACAAACTTTAGAAACGGATGGTTTTATCGCTTACCAATAGAAGCTGGGATCATAGAAGAAGTGATTCCTGAAGAAATAAATCCTTGCTTATTAAACGCATCATTGACAGCTATGGCAGATGGATCAGAGATGATCACAGATAACCATGACGCAATGTTATTTGGTGCAGACGATGCTTCTATACTTATCACAGCAACCAATGAAACACAAAAAATAGAAATTGTTTTTCTAGCAAACACAATTCCTGGTGAATATTCTTTTACTGGATCAGGAGGCTATAGTGCATCATATGCGCTAAACAATGATAAATCTTCTGCATTATCAGGAACACTTATCATTACAGAACATGATATCGAAACCAAATGTATTAGTGGAAATTTTGAATTTGAAACCAGATCTGGCGCTCAAATATCAAACGGATCTTTTGATTTTGGTTATTAATTAAATTACCCCTAAAAATTACCCCACTCAACTTTACTTACTAAAAGCGATCATTTGTCAACCAAATGATCGCTTTTTTTTATGAATACATCGCACTTATATTCCTCCTTCTAAAACATAGTTAATAATTCTGAATAACTTTTTAAAAAACAAACATCTCATTTTGTTTATTTTTGAAGGTCCTTATATAAGGATTCTACCAAATAAATATACAGGTATTTACTTGGTATGATTTTCTAGAAACACCTCTTTTTTTATGTACTTAGTTTTTGATACTGAAACCACGGGATTACCCAAACGATGGGATGCTCCAATTAGCGATACAGACAACTGGCCTAGATGTATCCAAATTGCATGGCAATTACACGATGATATGGGTAATTGCATAGAACACCAGGACTATTTAGTAAAACCAGAAGGGTTTAACATCCCTTATGATGCCGAAAAAATTCACGGAATTTCTACAGAACTGGCTGAACAAGATGGAATCACCCTAGAAGAAGTATTAGAGAAATTTAACATTGCGCTATCCAAAACCAAATTTGTTGTAGGGCAAAATGTTGGCTTTGATGTCAATATCATGGGAGCCGAGTTTCATCGTCTGGGAGTAGAAAACAATTTACAAGAACTTCCAGTTCTAGATACCTGTACAGAAACTACGGCTGAACTATGTCAAATCCCAGGAGGACGTGGTGGTAAATTCAAACTACCTACCCTTACCGAACTACATCAGCACCTATTTGGGGTAGCTTTTGGCGAAGCTCATAATGCTACTGCAGATGTAGAGGCTACTACTCGTTGTTTTCTTGAATTGATTCGTAAACAAATCTTTACTCTAGAAGAGCTAGATGTAGAACCAGGTTTTTTTCAGAATTTCACAACCGCGAACCCAGAAACAATTCAATTAATAGGGTTAAAGCACATTAACCTCAAAAAAGCTTCTCAAAAAATACAAGAAGCTCTTTCTAAAAAAGGAGGATCTGATCTATCTCAACAAGAGATCGATAAAAATATAGCCACACTTGATAAAGTTGATTTTGCGCACTTACACAATCACACTCAATTTTCGGTCTTACAATCTACCACAAGTATTCCTGATCTAATAAAAGTTGCCTCACAGCATAAAATGAATGCTGTTGCCATGACAGATCACGCTAATATGATGGGGGCTTTTCATTTTGTTGAAGGAGTTGCTAATCACAATAAAAGTGTAAAAGCCGCAAATGCAGAAGCAATAGAAAACGGACAAGAACCCGAAGGTGTAGAAATAAAGCCCATAGTTGGTTGTGAGTTTTTTGTCTGTGAAAACCATACAGACAAATCCAGAAAAGATAACGGATATCAAATTGTATTACTCGCCAAAAACAAAAACGGATATCACAATTTGGCAAAAATGTCTTCTACAGCATTTGTCAACGGCTTTTACTATGTACCCAGAATTGATAAAGAAATTATCAAGCAATATAAAGATGACATCATTGTTCTCACTGGAAATTTATATGGTGAAGTCCCTAGCAAGGTTCTCAATATCGGAGAAAAACAAGCTGAAGAAGCACTTCTTTGGTGGCATCAAGAATTTGGAGATGACCTCTACATTGAGATTATGCGTCATAATCAAGAGGATGAAAACAGAGTAAATCAAGTACTAATACAGTTTGCTGAGAAACACAATATAAAAACTATAGCCACCAATAACACCTATTATTGTGAAAAGGAAGATGCCAATGCCCATGATATTTTGTTATGCGTAAAAGACGGTGAAAAACAAGCTACTCCTATTGGTAGAGGTAGAGGATATCGATATGGTCTACCAAACCAAGAATATTATTTCAAGCCTCAAGAAGAGATGAAAAACCTCTTCAAAGACTTACCAGAAGCAATTATCAACATCCAAGAAATTGTAGATAAAATCGAGCCTTTTGTACTTGCTCGTGATGTTTTATTGCCAGCTTTTGATATCCCCGAAGAGTTTCAATCTAAAGAAGATGAAATTGATGGAGGCAAACGAGGTGAGAATAAATATTTAAGACACATTACTTATGAAGGAGCAAAGAAGCGATACAAAGAAATAACTCCTTCTATCGATGAGCGTCTTGATTTTGAATTACAGGTAATTGAAAAAACAGGATACCCTGGATATTTCCTTATTGTAGAAGATTTTATCCGAGCTGCACGAGACATGAATGTTTCTGTAGGTCCAGGTCGTGGATCGGCCGCAGGATCAGCCGTTGCATATTGCCTCTGGATCACCAACCTAGATCCTATTAAATACGATCTTCTTTTTGAGCGTTTCTTAAATCCTGATCGTGTAAGTATGCCCGATATTGATATTGATTTTGATGACGAAGGAAGAGGTCGTGTTATGGATTATGTAATTGAAAAATATGGTTCTAATCAAGTAGCACAAATTATTACATATGGTACAATGGCTGCAAAATCATCTATACGAGATACCGCACGTGTACTAGATCTTCCATTAGGTGATGCTGATCGTATTTCTAAGCTCATTCCCAACATGTCAAAGCTTGGAAAGATATTTGGCGTTGATGAAGCCACACTTAAGAAAAAATTTAGAAGTGATGAACTAGAGAAGGTCAACGAACTACTTAATATTGCTGAAGGTAGTGATCTCGAAGCAGAAACACTTAATCAGGCAAGGATATTAGAAGGTTCTGTAAGAAATACAGGGATTCATGCCTGTGGAGTTATTATCACACCAGATGATATTACCAAATTCGTCCCTGTAGCATTAGCCAAAGACTCCGACATGTACTGCACACAGTTTGACAACTCTGTAGTTGAAGATGCTGGGCTACTAAAAATGGATTTCCTGGGGTTAAAAACATTAACTTTAATCAAGGATACCGTAAAAATTGTAAAAGCGAAACATGGTGTAGAATTAGACCCCGAAAATTTCCCATTAGATGACGAAGAAACCTATGCGCTTTTCCAGAGAGGAGAAACTGTAGGTGTGTTTCAATACGAATCTCCTGGAATGCAAAAATATATGAAGGAACTTAAACCTACTGTTTTTGCCGATCTTATTGCAATGAATGCTCTATATCGCCCTGGGCCACTAGAATACATTCCTAGTTTTATCAACAGGAAACATGGTACAGAAGAAATTATCTATGATCTCGAGGCTTGCGAAGAATACTTAAAAGAAACTTATGGTATTACTGTCTACCAAGAGCAAGTAATGTTATTATCTCAAAAGCTAGCAAACTTTACCAAAGGTGAAGCCGATGTATTACGTAAGGCTATGGGTAAAAAACAAAAAGCAGTTCTTGACAAAATGAAGCCTAAGTTTATTAAACAAGCTTCAGAAAAAGGGCATGCTGAGGAGAGTTTAGAAAAAATATGGAAAGACTGGGAAGCTTTTGCAGCCTATGCTTTTAATAAATCCCACTCTACCTGTTACGCTTGGATTGCATACCAAACAGCATACCTCAAAGCACACTATCCCGCTGAATACATGGCCGCTGTACTATCTAATAACATGAATGACATCAAACAGGTTACTTTCTTTATGGAAGAGTGCAAACGAATGAAACTAGATGTACTTGGACCTGATGTTAACGAATCATATCGCAAATTTTCAGTAAATAAAGACGGTGCAGTACGTTTCGGGATGGGAGCCATAAAGGGAGTAGGAACAGGCGCTGTAGCCACAATTGTTGAAAACAGAGAGGAAGCACCATACAGGTCTATTTTTGACCTTGCCAAACGCATTGATCTTCGTGCCGCCAATAAGAAGGCTTTTGAAAGCTTAGTACTAGCAGGAGGGCTTGACTCTTTTTCTGACACTCATAGAGGTCAATATTTTCATGAAGAAGGAGATGGGATAACTTTTTTAGAAAAAGCAGTACGTTATGGTTCTAAATTTCAGGAGAGCGAAAATTCTTCTCAAGTAAGCTTATTTGGAGAAGCTAGTGATGTACAAATCCCAGAACCTATAGTACCTCCTTGCGAAGAGTGGGGAACTATGGAAAAATTAGCACGAGAAAAAGAAGTGGTAGGAATTTATATTTCTGGTCATCCTCTAGATGATTTTAAATATGAAATGAAATATTTCTGCAACGGCTCCTTACTTAATTTTATAGATCTCGAAAAGAATGTCAATAGAGAAATTTCTTTTGGTGGAGTAATCTCCAATGTTGAACATAGGACCTCAAAAAATGGTAAAGGATGGGCTACATTTACAATAGAAGACTACAATACGGCATATGAATTTAGAGTTTTTGGTGAAGAATACCTTAAACATCGACCCTTTTTGGTGAAGAGCACATTTGTATACACCAAAGCTTATATCAAAGAAGGATGGGTAAATCGTGATACTGGAAAAAAAGGAGATCCAAGAATCCAGTTTAACAGTTTTCAACTTTTACATGATGTTATGGAAACCTATGCACGAAAGCTGACGATACAATTAGATATAAATAAACTCTCAAACTCAGGAATTGATCATTTAAAAGAGCTACTAGACAGTCATTCTGGAAATCACACTTTGAATTTTGTGATTTATGAAATGGCAGAAAAATTAAAATTACATATGCCTAGTCGAAAACAAAAAGTAAATATTTCTCAAGAGTTACTCATTGCATTAGAAGAAGAATCTATTTATTATAAACTAAATTAACACCCTCTTTCAGTACCTATATTAGACCTCTGTATAAACGTAGAGTACACAAAGAATATTAAATTATTCTGTATCAGAATAATTTAATAGTATATTTGATATCAAGTTTTTCAATACCTCTATAGTCAAAACAAATATTACAGCTGTAAGCTTTGGCAGAATTATTGACTAATTTTGTGAATAATAAAAACAAACAAGAATTTTTTAAATAATAAATAACTATGGCACTAGAAATAACAGACGCTACTTTTGACGAGGTAGTACTTAAAAGCGACAAACCCGTATTAGTAGATTTTTGGGCAGCGTGGTGTGGTCCATGTAGAATGGTAGGTCCTATCATCGAACAAATTAGTGATGAATATGATGGAAAAGCCGTTGTTGGTAAAGTAGATGTTGACGCCAACCAAGAGTTTGCAGCAAAATACGGTGTAAGAAATATCCCTACAGTATTAGTTTTTCAAAATGGTGAAGTTGTAGGTCGTCAAGTAGGTGTATCGCCAAAAAATGTGTACGCTGAAGCATTAGATTCTCTTTTGTAACAGAAAAAGTATCATAAAAATAAAAAAAGGTTTGACCTAAAAGTCAAACCTTTTTTTATGAATACTATTTTGCAATACGTATATTGGTGTCAAACTAATAATACATGTCTTCACTTTTTACCAAAGAATAATCCATGGATATTCAAAAAGAGATAAATAAAACAGGTGGTTTTACCAACCTAGAATTACTAGCAAAACAAGTTGTAGAGGGCTTCATATCTGGTATGCATAAAAGTCCTTTTCACGGTTTCTCTGCAGAATTTGCTGAACATAAGGTATACAACAACGGAGAGAGTACCAAACATATAGATTGGAAACTGTTTGCTAAAACCGATAAACTTTTTACCAAACGTTATGAAGAAGAGACCAATTTAAGATGTCATATTATTATAGACAATTCTTCTTCTATGCACTATCCTGAAGTAAAAGAGCATCACATTGGGTCATTAAACAAAATTAGCTTTTCTGTGCTAGCTACTGCTTGTTTAATGAATATCCTAAAAAAGCAACGTGATGCCATAGGTTTAAGCATCTATAGTGATCAATATGATTATTATGCTCCAGAAAAAGGTAGTGAAAGACATCATCAAATGCTCCTTAATCAACTCAACAAAACAATAACGACCCGTTCTGAAAGTAAAAACACTGATACATTTAAGTTTTTACATCTTATTGCTGAAAAAATTCATCGCCGTTCATTGATCTTTTTGTTTACCGATATGCTACAAGCAACATCTAATCCCGAAAAATTATTTGAAGCCCTTAGACACCTCAAACACAACAAACACGAAGTAATTCTTTTTCATACTTTTGACAGTAGTAAGGAACTACAGTTTGATTTTAACAATCAACCTACTCGATTTGTTGATGTAGAAACTGGAGATTTCATCAACTTATATGCAGATACCATTAGAGAAAATTATCAAAAAGAGGTCTCTTCTTACTTTTATGATCTAAAAATGAAGTGTGGTCAATACGGTATAAAGTATGTAGCATCAGATACCACAAAAGATTTCAATAAAATTATGACCACATACTTTACTGAAAGACAGAAATTTGCCTAACCCCCACTAAAAAAAATGAAAAAAAACGAAAAAAACATTTGTGAGTATGAAAATGAGGTGTATATTTGCATCCGCAATACGGCCTGGTCTGGTAGTTCAGTTGGTTAGAATACCTGCCTGTCACGCAGGGGGTCGCGGGTTCGAGTCCCGTCCAGACCGCAAAATTGCTAAAAGCTTCAATGTTTATTGAAGCTTTTTTTAGCGCAAAAATGTTGTGTTGTCTCACGCCTAGCGTGAGTGGTTTAGTAGTAAACCGATGAGAAGCTTTTCCATAAATTTGGAGAGGCTTTTTTTAATGGATTAAGGGATCAAGACCAAAAGTTGTGTTTATGCAAATATTCTGGTTAATCTAAACAAGATGATTTCTGTTTTTTTCTGACAGCTTATTATCAAAAGTTACAGATCAAGTACATATTTCACAAAAATCCCTGAATCCCGTGAGGTAAACTTCTTTTTTTATCAATACTTTAGACCTATCAAAATCATCAAGTAATGAAATCTAATATTAGTTCTGCTATTTTTTCATTAGCAATTATCATTGCATCCATCGTTTTAGGAAACGCATACATGAACAGAAATAAGCCAGAAAGAACAATTACAGTTACTGGTCATGGCACAACAAATTTCAGCTCTGATTTGATTGTCTGGGAGGGAGAGTTTACAAAATCAAGTATTGATCTACAACAAGCATATACAGATCTTAAAGAAGATAAAAAAATCGTTATTGATTACTTAACAACTCAAGGAATCAATATAAAATCTGTAGTTTTTAATGCAGTAACTACTAATCGAACAACTAAGCCAAATTATTCTGAAAAGGGAAATTATCTTGGCGAAAGCTTTACAGGGTATCAATTATCGCAAATCATAAAAATAAACTCTAATGAGGTCGATAAAGTAGAAAAAATATCTCGTGAAATTACAGAGTTATTAAATAAGGGTGTTCAATTTTATTCTAAGCAACCTAGGTATTACTACACTAAACTTGCAGAATTAAAGATTGAGATGATTTCAAAAGCTACAGAAAATGCACAATTGAGAGCAGAGAAAATAGCTAAAAATTCTGGATCAACCTTGGATGAGTTAACTCTTGCTAAAATGGGGATTTTTCAAATCACAGGAAGACACTCTGGAGAAGATCACTCTTGGGGCGGTGCTCTAAATACTTCTTCGAGAGAAAAAACAGCTGCTATCACTACAAAATTAACGTATACGTTAGAATAAAAATTTAAAACAACCCTTCCCAATTTTCTGATATTTTAATAAAGTAGAATATCAAAAAACCTATAGACACAATAAATTTCAGAAAAGTCCCTGCCAAAAAACCAACAAAAGAGCCAAAGGCTGCTTTTAATGCTTTTGAAGACTCACTGCTATCTTTTATTAACTCTCCAATAAAAGCTCCAGCAAAAGGTCCTATTATAATCCCAAAAGGCCCCATGTACATAATTCCAACAATAAGCCCTAGAGAACTACCAATCATTCCATATTTGGTTCCACCAAATTGTTTTGTTCCCATTACTGGAACAATATAATCAAGCGCCCAAACTATTATTGATATCCCCAGAGTAACACCTAGAAAAGTCCAATTTTCTGTAATTGCATCTGTAAAATGAAGAATCAATAATCCAATCCAAGAAGTAAACGGTCCTGGTAATACGGGAAGAAAACTTCCTACAACTCCCAAAACACAAAATAAGAAACCTATGATGAGCAAAGCTATATCCATACTCTATTTTTACTTATATGACGGTAATGTTTCTGATTCGTTACGTCAAGATCAATTAACTTTCCCTCTGGATTATTAAAAAAGTTATTCTCTCATCGGTATACTTTTATTTACTTTTTTTGTCTATATAAATATTGACAAACCATTATTTTGACTACAAACTACCCTTTAGCCATACGATCTCTCTTTATATCATTCATACTATTTACAATATACTCAACCTCTAATGCTCAGGAGAACCCTTCAATAAAATGTAAAAACGTAACGAATGAACGGGTAAGAAAAAATTGTATAATCAATACCATTCAAGAATTTGTAGACTCAAATTATGACATTACTGCTATCACTCCCTATGCCAAACCAGGAAATAATAAAATATATACTAGGTTTAAAATTGATCAAACTGGAAAAATCATTAGTATTAAAGCCAAATCATCATCTACAGCACTAGAACTAGAAGCCATAAAGACACTGCAATCCTTCCCTTACCTTATTCCTACTTCAAAAACAGCTTCTACAAACAAAAAAGAAGTGTTTGATAATGTATTCACTCTACTCATAACCTTTGATGTAAAAATGACAGAAATAAACCTTTCTCCTCAAGGAAAAATAACCGACAACGATTAATACTCCCTCAACAGTTTTTACTCACTAAGTGAGATTTTAACACTCCAAGGCTTACTTTGAAATTAAAGGTTCCTTCTTATAATTTATCACTTGATTCTAAGGATACAGATTCATCAAAAAAATTATTGGATGATATAATAGGTAATTCAGGAAACAAACCTACAACACCTCTTGAAAACAAAATTTTAGAACCAAAATGCCCTAATAAAAATGCAGCATACGACCTTCATCTGGACAACTACCTAAGACTTACTAATAAAGAAGGTTCTGAAATAATCATACATATAATTTCTACCGAAACTTCAAAAAATATAAGAACAGCATATCTTAAAAAGAATAGTACAGGTTCTATCAAGAATATACCTAAAGGTAAATATAAAGTTCATCTCACCTATGGAAGTCACTATGCAGAAAAAACTAATAATGGTATTTGTACAGTATATTTTAAAAACGAAAAAGCTTCAGAAACAAACAAAAATATACTTGATTTACCCCCAATAAAAACAGATAAAGGTATAAATGTACCTAGTTACAATCTAGATATAACAAAAGAGAGATAGTAAATTATAACATTTTCTTTTATCACCATAACATAAGAAAATAAGGTAACTAATAATCAAAAAATCATATCTCTAAAGCCAAAAAAAACAAAAGAGCACAACACGTCTCTTTCTCTTAAAAATTTTATGTAGTTTGGCAATCCAAATAGTTTATGGATAATGAGTGTAAGAAATTGGCATATTGGTCTATTGATTTTTACTTTATTTTCTTGTGATAGTTTTGTGCTCAAAAAAGAAAACAAAGAAGATATGGTAAAAGAGGGGTTAGAAAAACTTAATTGGAATGAAGTAGATCAACCCCCTCTTTTTGATGCTTGTAAATCAAAATCTGAAGAATTACTAAAACAATGTTTTCAAAATACTATTACGCAACACATCAATAGTTATCTCACAAAACAAACCTTCAAAGTCAAAAAAACTATAAATGATACTATTTGGGTACCGCTCCTTATTACCAAAGAAGGAGAAATTATATTAGAAGATTTTGCTCCACCTTATGAGATAGCAATACAAATTCCTACTCTAAAAATCAATTTAGAAAAAAGCATCAATTCTTTGCCAGAAGTTAAACCAGCACATACTCGCAGCACACCTGTTACGAGTAGATACAAACTCCCTTTGGTAATACATATCAATTAATATACTATATCCATCCTTATTCTTAATTGCGTAGTTTTGTAAAAAAGTTGTATCTCTTGGAAAACGAAAAAATCATATTAGGTATTGATCCTGGAACCATAATAATGGGGTTTGGACTTATTAAAATTGTAAATAAAAAGATGTCATTTTTACAATTAAATGAATTACAGCTTGGTAAATATGATGATCACTATCTAAAATTGAAACTTATTTTTGAACGCACAGTAGAACTTATTGATACCTATCATCCTGATGAGATAGCTATTGAGGCTCCTTTTTTTGGCAAGAATGTACAATCTATGCTCAAATTGGGTCGTGCTCAAGGAGTAGCTATGGCTGCAGGATTAAGCAGAGAAGTACCTATTACCGAATACTCGCCAAAAAAAATAAAAATGGCCATTACAGGTAACGGTAATGCTAGTAAGGAACAAGTAGCAAAAATGTTACAGAGTTTATTAAAAATCAAAACATTACCTAAAAATCTAGATTCTACAGATGGACTAGCAGCAGCAGTATGTCATTTTTATAATATGGGTCGTGCAGATATTGTAGGTAAAAGCTATAGCGGATGGGCATCGTTTGTAAAACAAAACGAAAAACGAGTCAAAAAATAAAACAGTCTTTTTTTGATACTATCAAATCTGTAAATTATAATTCCAAAAACACAACATTATCAGCGGTATCTATATCCATATTCCTTTTTGCAAACAAGCTTGCCATTATTGTGACTTTCACTTTTCTACTTCTATGAAAAGAAAAGACGACGTAATCACCGCTATATGTAATGAAATTGTATTAAGGAAATCAGAGATACCTTCTGATACTATTATAAAGACCATTTATTTTGGTGGAGGCACCCCTACAGTATTATCAATAGACGAGTTACAACTCATTATCAATACAATCTACACATATTATAAGATTGCAAAAGATGCAGAAATTACCATTGAAGCTAACCCAGATGATCTAACCGAAGAAAAAATAAAATCTCTGGCAAAAAGCAATGTAAACCGTTTGAGTATTGGTATTCAATCCTTTTTTGAAGAAGATCTCAAAATGATGAATAGAGCTCACAATGCTAAGGAAGCCAAAAAATCACTATCGATAGCAACTCAATACTTTAACAACATATCTATAGATCTGATCTATGGTATCCCCAATATGTCTATAGATCGTTGGAAACAAAATATTCAACTTGCACTAGATTTCAAAATCCCTCATATCTCTTGCTATGCCCTTACTGTAGAACCCAAAACAGCTTTACCTAAATTAATTGAAAAAGGAAAAATCCCATCTATAGATGATCATCTTGCTCAAAAACATTTTATAACCCTGATTGATACATTAGAAAACGAAGGTTTTGTACATTACGAACTTTCTAATTTTGGAAAACCTGGGTATTTTAGCAAAAATAATACTGCATATTGGCAAGGAAAACAGTATTTAGGCATTGGCCCATCTGCCCATTCTTTTAATGGACAACAACGAAGTTGGAACATAAGCAATAACATAAAGTACAGCAATACACTACAACAAAATAAACTACCTAGAGAAATTGAAAATTTGACCATCACAGATCGTTATAATGAATATATTATGACAGGCCTACGCACTATCTGGGGTGTATCACTACAAAAAATAGAAAAAGAATTTGGAGATCAATACAAACAATACCTACTTAAACAAATACAAAAATTCATCGATAAAGGGCTGTTGTCTCTAGAAAAAGGGAATCTCTTGGTAACCAAAAAAGGAAAGTTTTTGAGTGATGGTATCTCAAGTGATCTTTTCTTCCTAAATTTAGAGTGACTTTCTGTTTCAAAACGGTTGATATAATTTATGATTACAACAATAACACATCAAGGCAAATCTTACCATGTCGACCTATCTAAGCCACTAGATATATCAATTCCTCTAAGAGCCTCTACAAACAATGTGAATGCATGGTATATCAAGTCTCCCAAGATAGAACCTGTAACAAATGGGGGTTGGGTAGGAAAAGTATCAGAAGGGGCATCTACCAACTTTAATAACATTCTTTTCAACCCTCATGGTCATGGTACACATACTGAATGTGTAGGGCATATCACACCAGAATCACACAGCATTAACCAAATATTAAAACATTTTTTCTGTATTACCGAAGTCATCACTATACAGCCTAAAAAGAAAAATGAAGACTATATAATTGACAAAGATCAAATTGCTCAAGCACTTACCTCACCTGCCGCCGAAGCTCTGATAATAAGAACCCTACCAAATACAAAAGAAAAATGTAGTAAGCAATATTCTAATACCAATTGGCCATATCTCACAGAAGAAGCAGCCATTTATATTAGAGAACAATCTATTGATCACTTACTTATTGATCTACCTTCTGTTGACAAAGAAAAAGATGATGGTAAATTAGTAGCTCATAAAGCTTTTTGGAACTATCCAACTGCCACTCGCTACCACGCTACAATTACAGAAATGGTCTACGTAAAAAATAAGATTCCTGATGGTCAATACCTCCTTAATCTTATGATTGCACCTTTTGAAAATGATGCATCACCCAGTAAGCCTATCCTCTACACAATCTTATAATAACAAAACCTATACTATCGATAAAACCCTAGCTCTTAGCACTATCATATTTTTAACTAAACAATAACAAAGTATAAACCAACCTTTTTAGCATCCTAACATCTAACGTATAAGTTATATTCTAAAATCAACAATTATGTCTCATTCACTCAAAATATTATCCTTGTTGTTTATATCAATTGCTTTCTTTTCCTGCACAGCAAGCAATGATAAATTTGCAAAAACTGAAACTGATAGTATCGCAAAACTTACGATCACTCCAAAACAATGCAAAGAACCATGGATTGGAATAGAAGGTGGAAGTCTCGAAAACAAGGTTTCTAAATACCTAAAACACATAAATATCAATCTTATAAGTTTTGAAGATGCTACCCCTAAAGATATGATGATGTGTGAAGCTTGTGAAGTATGCTTAGGCCCTACCATAATTATAACAGTAAACAAAAACCATATTAAATCTTTACAAGACAAAGGATTTTCATTAGTCACTGATGAATCCAAAAAATAATTTTTACTTTCTTAAAAACGATATAATATGCTATCTATAAAAATATAGTACACGTAGTTTCTTAAACGATATTCTTCCTATCTTTACGCCATGGAGTTATTGTTTATAGGGCTTTTGGGAGGCTCGGTTATGGCATATTTTATTTTTGCAAGATTCAGTGCTGCAAAAAATAAATCATCGGTACAAACACAATCTGTTGTGCTTAAAGAAAAAATAAAAAGCGTCTGTAAACTCGTGACAGTAGAAGGGGATTTTGCAGAGATATATCATTATGAAAGTGTAAAAGAAAAGTTTTTTAAACTATTATCAGGTACAAAAAAAGCATTGATTATCATAGAAGCCAAAGCCCACGTAGGCTTTGATTTATCACAAATAACCCTAGAAAGTGATACTAAAAAAAAGAAAATCATTCTTACCCATTTTCCGCAACCTAAACTACTTACTATAGAAACCGATTTTAAGTACTATGATAAAAAAGAAGGTTGGCTCAATCCATTTACCTCTTCTGACCTTACAGATCTTAATAAAGAAGCCAAACAATTTATAAAAGATAAAATTCCTCAAAGTGGACTTATGGAGTCTGCAAAAAAGGAAGCAATAACAGCTATTTCTCTTATGGAAACCCTTGCTGAGTCAATTGGCTGGACACTAGACTATTCTGCTCTAAAACTAAATAACAATAATCAAGATACAAAACAGTTAGAATAATAAACCTTCTTCTGAATTATAAAGAAAAATAAGGCAAAAAATGAATATAGAAACTTTTAGGGATTATTGCTTATCAAAAAAAGGAGTGACAGAAGAGTTTCCTTTTGATGAAAAAACACTTGTTTTTAAGGTGATGGGCAAAATGTTTGCCCTTACTGGCCTAGAACGCATCCCTTTTAGTGTGAACCTAAAATGTGACCCAGACCGCTCTATAGAACTTCGAGAATATCACCCAGAAATAACTCCAGGATATCATATGAGTAAAAAACATTGGAATACTGTTAACTTTTCTGGTAGTTTGTCTACTAATATAATAATCGAACTTATTGATCACTCTTATAACCTTGTTGTAAGCGGATTGACAAAAAAAGTGAAAAAAGAATTAGATAACCTTTAGCATCAAAAAAACAAAACTATTAATATCTTCTTTTGATATACATAAAAGTATGTAGCAAATAATCATCTTATACATAGACAAGTTAATTTGGTATGTATAATCAAAAAAGATACATCCTATTTCTGTTTTTTATACACAATATGAATACACCTCAGCAATTTTATACAGAACAAATCTCTCTATACACACAATCATTAAAAAAAGCAAAAAAACAGCTAGCGCTTTCTAGCACTATTCGTTTATTTCTTTTTATCAGTATAGTTCTCGGAATCTATTTTGGATACCCCAACACCCAGATTATTATTGGTAGTATTGTTGTAGGAGTCGTCGCCTTTATTTTTTTAGTAAACAGACATACAGACCTTACCTACACCAAAAACAAGTTACAAAAGCTAATTGATTCTAACCAACTAGAGCTCGATGTGTTTGAGGGTGACACAAGCAAACTTACATCTGGAAAAGAATTTATAAACGCTAGTCATTTTTATAGTCATGATATTGACTTGTTTGGAGAACAATCTTTTTTTCAATTCGCTAATCGTACCACTACTCTTGCTGGAAAAAACAAATTAGCCTCTATACTTACTGCTAACACTATTGATGATATCGAGAAAAAACAAGATGCCATTCAAAACATTGCCAAACTCCCTCAATGGCGGCAGGAATTCAGTGCTATCGCCTCAATGGTTCATGTTACTGTATCAATTCCCACAATCCAAAAGTGGTTACAACATTACACCTCTTTTGTACCTCGTATTATGCGTGTACTACCTATTATAATATCAGTAATATCTGCTATAATGTTATTCTTATTATTTACAGAAATTATTACTTTTAATCTATTTCTGATATGGTTTTTTATAGGACTTGCCATCACAGGAACACAATTGAAAAAGATAAACAAACTCTATAGTGATGCCAATAAAGTAAAAAGCACATTTGAACAATACTATAAACTTGTTTATAAAATTGAAAATACCGTTTTTGAGTCTTCTTTACTACAAGAAAAACAACAATTAGTAATTCATGAACGAGAAAAAGCCTCTCATACCCTAAAACAATTTGCTAGTATACTTAATGCTTTTGATCAACGTAACAATATGATGTTTGGCGTTATTGCCAATGGACTAATGTTATGGGACATTAAACAAAGTTATCGCATAGAGCAGTGGATTACCAAAAACCACGACAAAGTAGCGCAATGGTTTGAAGTAATCGCCTTTTTTGATGCATACAACTCTTTAGGTAATTTCTCCTTTAATCATCCTGAGTACATATATCCAAAAATAACTAATAACAACATCATTATCAATGCTCAAAATATAGGACACCCTATGCTCAATCCAAACAAAAGGATAGACAATGATATCACAATTGATAAAGAACAATTTTTGATTATTACAGGAGCTAATATGGCAGGAAAAAGTACATTTTTACGCACCATAGCCTTACAAATTGTTATGTCAAATATAGGATTGCCTATATGTGCAAAAAGCTGCGAATATCGCCCCATCAAACTTATTAGTAGTATGAGAACATCAGACTCTCTTAGTGATGATGCTTCTTATTTCTTTTCAGAACTCACTCAGCTTAAAAAAATAGTAAATGCTCTCAAAAAAGATACCTATTTTATTATCCTGGATGAAATTCTAAAAGGAACTAATAGTAAAGATAAAGCTGCAGGGTCTCGTAAATTTGTAGAAAAACTTGTTGATGCTAGAGCTACTGGTATTATTGCAACTCATGATTTGAGCCTTTGTGAAATTGCAACAGAACTATCCCAAGTGAAAAATCGATTTTTTGATGCTCAAATTATCAACGACGAACTTTATTTTGATTATAAATTCAAAGAAGGTATTTGCCAAAATATGAACGCTTCTTTCTTGCTACAAAAGATGGGAATCGTATAATCAAATTTTAACACTTAAATAACTAAAAAACTATATTTTAAGGAGAATTTAATAAAACTCCCCTGCCTAAAAAGGGGTTTAATCCCCTGAACAACCAATCCTAAAATATCATACATTTGGTATAACAAAAAACATACAATTAGAATACACAAAAAAATCATCGCTATCAACATTTAAAACATCCAAATTTTATAAAAGATAGCATCAAAAAAAGACAGGGAATTCTTTTTGAACCCAAAAGATTATAAATTTAATCTTTTGGGTTTCTTTTTCTACAAAAAACTATATCCTTTTTATCAATGTTAGTCAGCATTATCACTCAAAATATTTGCACTGAATAATTTTATTGTAATACTACTGAGATTACTATCAATTCTCAATTGGCATAACCAAATTTTATCATAAACTTGCATTCTTAAAACAATAAAAAATGAGCGCCTTAAAATCAAAAGCAATATTTACTATTCAAAAAGGAAAATTAGAAAATTTTAAAGATATTGCCACTCAATGTATCAACTGTGTTAAACAAAAAGATAAAAGCACATTAAAATACGATTGGTATTTTAGTGATAATCTATGTATTGTAGATGAGGAGTTTTCTGATTCAGAAGCAATGCTTTCTCATATGCAAAATCTTGGTAAACTTCCTCTTAACCTTACAAAAATAGCAACTTTTAATCTAGAAATTTATGGTTCACCTACATCTAAATTAATGAATGCATTAAAAGCTTTAAACCCCACAGTGTTTAATTTTTACAAAGGATTATAGTATTAATAGGTATCCATCAATCACACTTCTATTGTATTTCAAAAGATGCAATTAGAATTAAATAAAATGTTATAGTACAAAAGAGAAAGTTATAAAAAACATAAATCCATTACCTCTAAAAATTCGATCACTTCTCCATTAGGACTATACACCAAGCTATTGGTTGCCGTGATCGATTTTTTGCCACTATTTAATGCTAAAGTAGTTTTTGGAGATAATGCTTTGCCACCTCTACTTATAGCAAAGTCAAAAGCTTTTTGTGCATCTTTTACTCCAAAACAAATATGCATAATCGAATTTTCTACAAACTCTTCTCCTTTTATTCTTTTTGGCTAAGTTCTAAAATACATATGATCTAGTGCTATATTTTTAAAATTCATCCAAGTTTGGTTCGAAGTGAACGCAATTGCTGTGACCATTGCCATTTTCGTGGTTACATTTTTTACTTTTTCTAACACTAAAAACCA
>NZ_PGUB01000039.1:0-42493 GCF_002924285.1 Aquimarina sp. I32.4
GCTATCATACTACTATTTGTGGGATTTTTGAGTATTAGACCAAAAATTAAAGAAGAAGTAGCTTATAAAAAATTTGAACGCTTTTTGTTATCATTACCCAAGTTTAAGATTCCGCTAGATACTGTAAAAGTAGATGGATTCCACTGGCGAGAAAGCATTCCTGTAGACATATATGATAATGAATTAGACCCAAACGACCCATATTTTTATGGAAGTTCAGAGTATAGCTACTCCAATAAGTATCATAAGGATAAAGCAGTTACAAAGTTTAAAAGCAGTGTGTATATAACCATACCCTATGAGGGGTTGGGGCATAAAATCAAGCTGTATATACCTATTGAGCATACTGTGATCAATATGAAGTTCTATCTAGAAAAAGAATTACCGATCTATGTAGAGAAGGTAAAGGACGAAGACATGACAGAATATCTTAGGTTTTTTCTTGATTTTAGATTTTTAGAAAGCCCACATATTTCAATAATAGCCACAGAATTTTTAGAGAAAAAGGCATAGGTTATAATGAACCATCCTATCTTTTTTGAAAATCATATATATAGAACATATGAAAAAATTAACCTCGAGAATATAAATCCCTATAAAAAAGGGGTGATTCAAGCCGTATCAGATTCTTTTTTAGTACAAGACAAAAATTACTTTTTTTCATCAAATAGAAAATTAATTTTAGATAGAATAAATGGAACAATTACCTTACCTAGATTTCTTTTTTTTAAATCAAAAAAAAGAAAATTTAGTCAGGTACAAGCTTTTATTAGGATATCGGGTATTCCTGATGATTATGGAGGAGAGAGTATTGTTGAATTATATATTAAAGAAAAATATGAAAACTTTAAATTTCAATTAAAAGCTATCAATTCAAAAAAGCACATAACTCATACAAATTTTCAACCAGAAGTATCTGAGATTAAATCTTATTGGAGTTTTATAGTCTGGTATATGGATAAAAATAGACCTTTCCCATCAGGTACAGCTTTTGATAAATATAGACGATGTGATTTTGACCGTCGAAAAGCAGAAGGGTTTCCCCCTCCTTTATCAAAGTTTTATTGATACACCAGAAGACACATTAGAACAACAAAAGGAACGAGAAAAAATTGGTAAATGGTAAGCTTTTAATATCTTGATTATAAAAAAGAAAGCCTGCTTACACAATATTAAGATCGATAGAGGATAATTGTATGAAAAATAATATTTTAATTGTTGTACTCCCCTCTCTACTACTCTATAATATACGCTACCCCTAGCTATTTGCTAGTGAGAGTATAAGTAAACAGTAATGATATAAAATACAACCACATCCTTGATGTTGTGTTTATATCAATCCTTCCATTTTTTTTCAAACATTTCGATAAAATCAAAGAACACTTTATTGGATTCACTAGAATGTTGATTTGCCGATCCTAGTGCTATTTTTTTTCCATTATTCAAAGTCATACTATAAGAGGTTCCCCCTCTTACAGTAATGGTACTGCACTTTACTATATCTTTATAGTTGATCTTTCCAGTTTTCTGGGATTCCATTGTATCTTCATTCAACCATAATTCATCAATAACAAAAGTTGTTTTGACAACCATTAGGGTTGGTACAAACATAAGTACAACAAATACAGGTATGATAATTTCAAGACGTGTGCTTTTTAGCGAAATAATATTCATCTCTAATAAAACCACAAATACTATCCCAAGTAGTAAGAAACAGCTGATAAGAATTACAATTTTTAAAACAATCTTGCTATAATCTGATATTGATAATTTGTATTTTTTTTCCATTTATTTAATTGCAGTTACTAAATTCATCTTGATAAAAATAATAATATTATCAAGATCAGGATATGCGAGTCAAGAAAAATTATCATAAAAAATATTTACTCTTTTTTTGCAAGCAATATCTTTGACTAGACTAGTAATATAGTATCGATATTAATCATTTGATGAGAAAAATTTTAAGCTACAGATGCAATCGTATTTTTAATTAATCGTATAAACTCATTTAACTCTCTATGCTGATAATTTTTTTCCCATACCAAAGATATTTTTCTTGTAAAATTTGCATCTATAATAGGAATAAATTTAACTTCGGGGATAGAAAATACGGGTTTAGGCATGAGTGTTACTCCCATCCCCGATGCCACCAAAGCAATAACTGTTTCATTATTATCTGCTACAAAATTGATGTTTAAACTAATCTCTCTTTGTTTTAATTCATTAAATACATCGGTATGAAGCACACATTGGCTTCTTTCTATAAACCTCTCTTGCTGTAGTTGTTTTAAAGAAATTCCATTTTGATTAGAAAGAGGATGATCACAAGAGATAAGAAAATATAATTTTTCTGTTGCTACTGTCATTTTCTCAAACCTAACCTCATCAATATCTTTTTCTGTAAAAAAAGCATCAACCTTGTTTCTTTGCAAAGCATTTAACAAAGCATCATGTTTTTCTTCAACAATATTAATATGCAATACAGAATTCTTCTTTTTGTAATCATTTACAAAATGAAGCACATCATTGATTGAGACATTTTGTACAAAACCTAATTTTAGAGATTCAACATTTCTGATATTAAAATCCTCTTCAATTTCATACCACTGGTGAATCATCTTTTTTGCTTTGGGTAAAAAATCTTCTCCATGTTGCGTGAGTTTTACACTCCTATTATTTCTTTCAAATAGCTTAACCCCCAAATGTTCTTCCAGTTTTTTTATTCCCGAAGAAAAAGTAGATTGCACCACATGTACTTCTTTGGCTGCCTTTGTGAAGTTTTT
The DNA here is from genome assembly GCF_002924285.1 of Aquimarina sp. I32.4. Classification (NCBI taxonomy): domain Bacteria; kingdom Pseudomonadati; phylum Bacteroidota; class Flavobacteriia; order Flavobacteriales; family Flavobacteriaceae; genus Aquimarina; species Aquimarina sp. I32.4. The sequence goes on from NZ_PGUB01000039.1 coordinate 2,784, forward strand.
TGTTGTTGACAGGGTCACAAAATATTTTATAAAATGTAAATTCATAATCGTTTTTATAGATTACTCTATCTAATAAATCTGTTTTGAAGATGATTGTAAATTTAAGAAATTCGAGCTTACAAACTCTTAAAATAAAATAACATGTCAAGTTTTAAACAAATAGAAATAGAAGAAGCTCAAGGAAAAACCAAAGACCTATACGATACTATCACGGCTGGTTTTGGAGGAGTTCCTAATTTATTTAAAATGCTAGGACAAACTCCCGATATTCTAGAAGCTGTACTTGCACTCAATTCTGGTATTACCAGTGGAGAACTTACTGCCAAAGATGTAGAACAAATTGCATTGACCGTTTCTTCTATCAATGCTTGTGATTATTGTATCGCAACTCATGTAGAAATAGGCTCACAATTCAAAATCCCTAAAGTAGAATTATTAGATAATATACAAGGTATGTCTAATGATTCAAAAATGAGAGCAATTCTCAATTTTGCTAAAGAAGCAACCTTACACAGGGGCAAAGTTAGTCAAGAATCTATAAATACCCTACATTCTTTTAATATCGGTAACAAAACAATTATAGAGATTCTAACGGTAGTGGGGTTGTATACATTTTTGAATTACCTGAATCACTTGACACAACCTGTCATTGATTTCCCTAAGGTTGAATATGCTCCGTTACAGGTATAAAAAACAACACCCTTTTTCTGTATTTACTATCTTTTATATAACGCAAACATCTAAAAAAAACAGAAAAATAATTATGTAACACCTAATATCAATCTTTATAGAACAATCGTAATGTGCATTTTTAATTGATTATAGAAACGTCATTTTTTGCTAGAATCAAAAAATAAAAAAACCATCTAATACGCTGTAGATCAAAATTCTACAATCTTAACATTATTTAATGTTTCTTGCAATAATTTTATGAATGTACTGGTATTAGTTTGTTTTATCTTTGCGTTTAGTTTTTTCAAATCAGAATTTCTACAGAGTTACTCATTAATTTTGATTCAAAATTAAAATATCAACACACAATGATCACAAGAAATTTATTTCTATTAGTAGTACTACTAGTTACAATCAACTTCTCTAATGCACAAAATAATGGTGAAAATGAATTAGGAGCCTGGTATATGTATTTTGGTACCAATCGCATTACAGACAAACTTAGTATTCACTCTGAAGCGCAGTTTCGTTTTTATGAGGTAACCAATACTTTTAATCAATTATTACTAAGAACTGGGGTCAATTATCATATCAATGATAAAGCAATCGCGACTGCTGGATATGGTTTTATTAGTACCGACGGTAGTTTTGATGATATCCCTGGTGAAGAAAATGCCAAAGAACATCGGATTTTTGAACAATTTATTCTAAAAAATAATGTTGGTAAATTCAAATTTGAACATAGATATCGTCTTGAACAACGGTTTATAAGCACTCTAACTGACGATTTTACAGAACACAGGGCTAGGTATAGATTACAACTCACCTACCCTATCAATGATCATTGGTTTTTGAATGCGTATGATGAAGTTTTTATCAACCTACAAGAACCTCTTTTTGGGCAAAACAGATTGTATGGAGCAATTGGGTATAATGTAAAATCCAATTTTAGTATACAACTAGGCTATCTCAAAAATCATTTTACAGGAGTTAATTATGACAGGCTTCAGCTTGGAGTAATCTACAATACCGATTTCAGGAAAAAAAATCAATAAACAGGTTTCTATTATAAAGGTGATTTACACTTTTTACAAAAAGCTACCATTTGTTATATACAGATGGTAGCTTTTTTATAATCTACATTTCTGATAGCGTCTCAAACAGTATAGTTTTTGTATTTCCATTTAACACATTTTTAACCATTTGTATACGTCATGTTTATCTTAAAAATTCGACTTTTAAGATAAATAACCATAAAGATATGAGTCTAACCAAAGTAACTTTTACCAATCCTGAAGGTCAAACGCTTTCTGGTCGCCTAGAGCTTCCTGCTGATCAACACCCTCATAATTATGCATTATTTGCACATTGCTTTACTTGTACCAAGAACTTAGGAGCAGTGAGAAATATCAGTCGTAGCCTTACTAATCGAGGTTTTGGAGTCCTACGATTTGATTTTACTGGATTAGGCGAAAGTGAAGGAGATTTTGAAGATACTAATTTCTCTGGCAATGTCAATGATCTCATAGCAGCTGCAGATTTCTTATCAAAAAATTACAATGCCCCTTCCTTACTTATTGGCCATTCTTTAGGGGGAGCTGCTTCAATTTTTGCAGCAACAAAAATTTATAGTATCAAAGCTATAGCTACAATCGGTGCACCTTCTAATCCAAAACATGTTACGCATTTATTAAAAAGCAATTTGGAAGAGATAAAAACCAATGGACAAGCAACTATCAATCTAAGTGGTAGAGATTTTACAATAAAAAAACAATTTCTGGACGATCTGGAAAGCAAATCACTTCCTAAAATTGCCAAAAATTTAAACAAGGCTCTATTAGTACTACATTCTCCTCAAGATACTACAGTTACAATAAAAAATGCAGAAGAAATTTATCACGCTGCCAGACATCCTAAAAGTTTTATTTCTCTTGATGGAGCAGACCACTTGCTTATGGAGAAAAGAGATTCGTTGTATGTAGGAAATGTTATCGCGGGGTGGGCATCTCGATATGTAGATATTGCAGAAGAACCAAAACTAAAAAGTAATCATCAGGTGGTTGCCAGTTTAGGAAATGTAGAAGGGTATACCACACAAATGAAGGTTGGAAATCATTATTTAATTGCTGATGAGCCTAAGCAAGTAGGCGGAAATGATTTTGGCCCCTCACCATATGAGCTTGTATCTGCGGGATTATCTGCATGTACAGCAATGACTATAAAAATGTATGTTGCTAGAAAAGGATGGGATTTACAGCATGTAGAAGTACATACTAGTTATAGTAAATCTCATATTCTTGATTGTAACAATTGCGACGATCCCAACGCTAAGATTGATACGTTTAACAGAGAAATCAAAATTGAAGGAAATCTAGATGAAAAACAGATTACCAGAATTCTACAGATTGCAGACAAATGTCCTGTACATAAAACATTACATAATGATACACAGGTAATCACTTCTCTTCTCTAAAAAAACATAATACCCCCTCTCTATTATTATACGAGAGGGGGGGGATAAAAAAGATAAATTATATACGTAGATCATTAATCCCACCTTTTATAATTCTACGTACTTAATATCTTTTATCTATCTATTTTATAAACATATTTAATAACAAAATTTGATAGTAGAAAACTACATAAGCTTGAGTTTTTTTGAATTGTAAAAACCAGAAAACGTACAGAGAATAAGCTATTTCCTAATCAAAACTTATATTGAATTAATTTTAGTCATATAAAAATCAATTATTAAACACCTAGCAAGGTAATAGTTTAAAAAAAAGAAAAGTCCTGAATCTATATAGAGTTGAAGATTCAGGACTTATTTATCTTGATTTATAGAAAATAATAATTTTTTGCCTTTATCTCTCAACTTTTATTCTATCATGTTATAAACAAAGTCGCCAACTCTAATAGAATTGGCGACTCTGAATAACTGATAAAATGTTTATTGTGTGATTACAAAATTTTATTGTTTAATCAATCTCTGTGTTTTTACAACATTACCTTCTTTATCTTCTATAGAAATCATATAAATCCCCGAGTGTTTAATTTTGGGCTGTAAAAAGACATTGGTATCAGAAGACATAAAATCAACTTCTTTTTTATGAACGACATTGCCTCCCATATTATATATAATAACAGTATATGTTGTATTATATTTTGATGGTAGCGATGCAGTTATATTAATTGTATTTATAAATGGATTAGGATAAATTCTAAACGTTTCTTTCTTATAAACTTGATTTGTATTTTCTCTTAAAACATTTAGACTACAAGCACCTGTTTTTGTCCATGCAGATTCCCAATAAGATCCTGTACCCGGAGCATATGCCCATGCAGCAGAAGATGAACACCATCCTGGTTCTTTACAAACAAATTTTTGGTTTTCGTTTTGCACTTCTTGGTTACGGTTATAAGATGTACCTGCTACATACTGTACGATACCATTACAACCACTACCACCTGTAGTTTCTGTAAAATTAGCTGTTATGTTTTTATTTGAATTCATAACAACAGTTGCTGGATTTGTAGCCCCTGACAACGAACCTCCCCATCCATCAAATTGCCATCCTGATGCTGGAGTTGCTGTAACTGTGACTGAGCTACCACTATTATGTGTTCCTCCTCCAGTTACACTTCCTTGTCCAGTGGTATTTGTAGTTAAAGTATATGAAGTAGATGATTGACCTCTTTCATAATTTGCATATACCGAGTACTTATAATTAGTTTGAGATCCACTACCGTAATTAGAAGGCATATTATTTCCGCTTGTAGACCAACTTGATCCTGTTGCTTCATATCTACCTGGACTACCCGAGGCATATGCAATCCCTGGATTATTAGAAAATATCCAAGCAATCCAAATGGTATCACCATTACTTGCAGTAACAGGGCTTTGTAAAGAAACTGTTTGCCATCCACGAGCAGATCGTACTGCTGTTTTTGATGTTTGTCCTATTCTATTACCTGGTACGCCATTATTATCGGCATACACTCCTATTTGAACATCTCCTGAGCCGCCTGCAATATGAAATGCAACACTTTGCAATGTACCATTCTCACTCATTGTATATGGCATTGCTCTACGTGTTGAATGTTTGGAGTCATTACCCCCTACTGTTGTAACACCAACTTTATATAATGTTGTAGAACCATCCAATGTGGTTATATTTTTTACAACACTATATCCAGAGCTATTTCCTGCAGCATCCTTTGCTTTTAATTTGAAGGCATATGAGGTATTAGGGGATAACCCATTTACATCATACCCTGTAGTTGTAGCACTTCCTACTTTTGAATTGTTCTGATAGATATCATACCCTGATACTCCTACATTATCTGTAGATGCATTCCAACTCAATGCAACTGAATTCGAAGTAATGCTTGATGCCGCTAAATTAGTAGGAACTGTCGGTGCTTCTGTATCGATAACACTCGTATTATTCTTTATGGTTACCACGCTACCATTAGAAGGGTTCCAAATATCAAGATTCCTAGGTGTTGCAAATACATTGCTATTAGACACTTCTCCTACCTGCGAGGCATTATCAACTTTGATTGTTCTGACTTCTATTTTGTTTTCATCTACAAAAACCCATTTAAATTGATTAAACTTCGCAGAGTTTCGAGTCCATATTTTGCTATCATCATTACTTCTTAATGGAGCTCCCCAACATCCTTCTCCAGCATATACGGTTCCATTTTGATTATCTCTTATAAACCCTTCTTCACTTCCTGATCCTGTAGCAGGACGAACAGGCCAAGTGGTTTTTACAGTATGTGCATCACACTCTACTACAAGTTTTACTCCCTTGTCATAAAATAATTGCGCCCAATTACTATATTGGCTATTTCCTTCTCTTTTTCTTGAAACATGAGGTCTCATAGGCTTGTGATACTGCGCCATTTTCCAAATAGTATTGGGATTACTATTGAGATCATTTCGTAACCATGTGGTTTGACTTCCTGAAATAGAAATTTCTGTGTTAAGTGTGTAGGTTCTTACCAGATTATTACCAAAAGTAATGGCATAATATACACTTGATGAGGGTACATCAAAAAGGTTATAGATACTATTGTTACTATCCTCATGATTTCCTCGTGTGGCTACAATAGGAAACATTCGTTTATCATTGGCAATAGTTAACTGCCAATCATTAAACCAATCAATCCATTCACCATTACTATCACCATTGGTCATATCTCCCCCAAACAGTACGGCATGAGGTTTAAGTTTTGCAACCAAGCGATTTGCATTTTTTCGTGGAGTTCGGTTATTCCTTGAATCACCACCTGCTACAAAAGATAACTTACTATTATCTGCTGGTGCTGTCTTAAACCAAAACCGCTCACTCGTTCCTTGACTATCTCTAATCACAAAATAATATGCTGTATTAGGGGTAAGCCCCGTAAGACGAGCAAAGGTGTTATTCATTCCTTTATAGTATACTGTTCTATCTGGAGTTTTAGAATTTGCATAGTTACTATAATTCGTTCCATGATCGGTTGTTCCATAATGAACAACAGGGTTGTTTCCTGAGGTTTGGTCCCACCCTACGACTATTGAAGTCGATGGATTACCCCGTAAAGTCAAACGATACTTACCGTTTGAAGCATAAATCTGACACCCTAAAAGGATTGCCAGAAGGATACATAATTTTCTCATAATAATATAGTTAAGTTTTTATCAGTCAATGAGCTAATTAACCAACAAATTGATAATTTAGTATTTTTTTTATCAATATTCTCGCATTAAATATGTCCACAATTACGCTAGATTAGATATCATGCGGGGTACACAAGATTCATTTCTAGACTATTTTAATAGAGTAATAAAGATATACTGTCAATTTATGATATTATTTGCCCTTTTTTATTCTTAATTCATAGGATATTTAGTGAATAACTCTAATAGCAAGTGCAAGATTTTTTTATAAGAATACGTTTTCAAAAACAACTATTTATTATCCTAAGATAGATCTAATATCATTTCTTGATTAAAATTACCTCCTAATTTTTTTCTTTTTACTTTATACTTCTAAATAAAAATATATCAATAGAGATGCTGTCAATAATCCTCAAACTATTTACAGGATTCAAAACAAAGAAGACCGTTTTGAGAAAACGGTCTTCTTATACTAAAGTTTAGTATCTATTTTGTTATTATTCTATAATAAAACGTTGGATACTTTCATTCTTATCAGCATTCTGAATTTTTAGTATATACATACCAGCTTCTAAAGTATCAACATTTATAAGGCCATTACTATCTAGTTTTCCTTCTTTAACTACTTGTCCTATTAAATTAACAACAGTATACGTAGAATCAGACAATCCATTTTTAGGAAGTAACACATGAAGTGTATTTCCTTTTTTCAACGGATTAGGGTATATACTTACAGTAGATAACTTTCCTTCGTCTTCAGTTCCTAATACGGGAATTATATCTCCAAAGGTTTCTATTCTTTCTGTAATCAATGTTCCTCCGCAAGTTCCTTCATAAATTTTCACATTAGAGAAAATTGAGTTATTTCCGCTACTTGCATCATTATCATTAATAAATACCAAACGATCCATAGCTCCTGTATAAAAACTACCTACAGGAATTACATACTTTTTGGTACCACTGGTATAATCATCATAATTAGTTACGCCATAATTTTGTGTTCCATGAACCTTAAAATATCTTGCAGGAGTAAGTGTATTATCATTCTCGAAACCAACACCGTGAATTTCACCTTCTGCAGTACTACTGAAATCAAATTCTATAACTGTATTTGCAGTTACATTATAATTCATGGCTATATATTTCCAAGTATTATTTTGTAGTGATAATGCTGTTCCTCCATTCTGAACAGAGAAGTTTCCTGCATTATCCTGATTAGAGAATGCGGTAATCTGAAAATCATTAAAATTGATTGCACTACATACAGGGTCAGGACCAGTTGTTCCATTTTGAATGCTCACTGCATCTATTGCAATATCACTTTGCCAACCACTGTTTCCACTACCTGTTACAACATTAAATCGTAACTGAACGCTTGCTTTTCCAGCATAAGCAGATAGATCCACATTAGCTGTATTCCACCCCGTTCCCTGAGCTCCTGTTTTACTAAATACACTACTCCATGTACCTGTATTATCAGTTCTTGCTTCAACAGCTAATGAATTTATAGCACTACCGACCATATGGTATTGAAATGTAAGTGTTGGTGTTACCAGACTGCTAAAGTTTAAACAAGGAGAATTTAAAATTGCTCTTTTATTAGGAGATGCTGTACCAGAAGCTTCTACATATAAGTAAAAAGTACCATCAGCTGCATTAGCAGGCCCTGTACCATTAGAAGGAGTTCCTCCAGAGTTTCTTGTCCAATCCAGATCATCTCCAGAAGAGGCTTGTGACCATTGTCCTAAATTTGTTTCAAAACTTTCTGTGAATGGGAATGAAGCTACATCACCAGAACAATTACCTGTTCCTGGATCTGGCCCACCATCACAAGGATCTAAGAAAGAAACCGTTTGATCGGTATTACTATTAGTACCTCCATTGGTATTCTCATTGGCATCTTTACCTACACCACGACCAGCAAAGGCTTTCCATATCAAACATTTATATTTTTCGTTGTATAAATCTCTATCTGCCTGTAGTATCCCGTCTCTACCAGAAACAAATCCTGGATTATTGGCTGTGTTTTTCAACCCTTCGATTACCAATGCCATAGCAATATTATTCCCACCAGTTCCATTATAAAAATCAGGATCAAATCCTTCTTGATCTATTATCAACCAAGTCATATCCCATAAGATAGTAGCAAAAGCATACCCTACACCATGTGGTACTCTCAGACCATTGATATCTGCATAATCAGTACCATTGATCGATTTATCTGTAGAATAAGGAGTAGGTCGTATTCCTGCTCCAGAGGTTGCTTGTCCTAATGCATAAGTACCAACTCCTCTCTTTTTTACTCCCGTATCACTAGCTTTCATAGTAAGCATAAGGCCAAACCAGTCAGACCAACCTTCTCCCATTTGCTCAGATCCTCCTAGAGCATTTGTAGAAGGCCCTCCTACTAATCTGGTAGATATACCATGTCCGTATTCGTGAGCAATAATCCCGTTATCAAAATCACCGTCACGCTTTGGGTTTGTCCTATTCCAAAGATACATTTGCATTCTTGGGTTACTCCCTTCAGGAGGTGTTCCAAAATTAGCATTGTTAACACAGTTTGTTCTAGGATCATTACAAGTAACGCTTCCGTCTTGAGCATCAGCATATACAAAATCATTCCCTCTTCCTCCTTTGCCATAATTATTTTCCTGAAAATTACCACTTGCTTCATTAAAACCGTACTGATACCATACATCATGCATAATATTATTCCAGTAAAACAAATTGGTAATTGCAGCATCCATATAACTTGTAGGTTGTTGATTAAGATTTAACGGAAAGTTAAAATCAAGACTTGACGACCCATTAGGCGATGCCCCTGTACCATTATTACCATTTGCATCATCTTGTGCCCAGACATTATTTCCTCTAGTAATAGTATGTTCTGCTCCAGAGGCACCATTGGTATCATGCCATCCATAAGGAGATGCATTTGTATTAGCAGGGTTTGTTACTATAGATCGGTCCCCATGTATCGGGCTTTCTATTGGCATTGCAAATACATTATAAGAATCTGGAGCCATTGTAGTAGTTGACTCTTCTGCTACCGTTACTATATTTTTTATAGCTGGCTCTCCACTATGAGTATGGTTTGTGTGATCTTCAGTTTCAAAATTACACTTTACTACCCAGTTATTCTCATATATAATCTCACCTGTTGATGCATCTACATAACTATTCCACCAATTATGGCCGTTTTTTTCATATAAATTCACATTCCAACATAGATGTAACTTCCCGTTATGTAGTTTATATACTTGTTTGACATTAATAGGTTCGTTATCTCCTGTAATACCTGAATCCACATATTGAGAAACATTATTATCATTTGATTTACTTGCCGTTTTAATCAATCTTTTTGCAGACGGTAAGTTATGTGCTCTTATAACCGCTTGTATTGCTGTAATTTCTGTTGAAGAAGCTTTTGCTAAAGTAACCTTTGATTTTAAGTTTCTAATAAACTGATCTATCTCATAAGTAACTTTTTCTCCTTGAACCGTAAGTTTATAAGATCCATCAACTATCGGGATGTTATTAAATAGCTGATTTACATAAACATGGGTTATCCCTGGTTTTAATGAAGGAACTTCATCTGTTATTCTCCATTCTGAAAAGTCATTAAAGGATGAAGAAGTTTTTGAGGTCTCACTTTGTGTAACATTACCAAAGTGCTTTCGAACGATCTCGCTCGAGTTCTGTGCAATAAGCGTTTGTCCAACTATAAATAATAGTATGGCAAACGAGTACTTGTTTTTCATAAAAATTAATTTTGAGTTTGTGTACCGTAAAATTAACAAAAACTCAACTTTTTATTTAAACAAATAAGAAATCCACATATAGTTAACAAAAATTAACAATTATATTAAAAAACATTTAACAATTTCTGTTTTCAAATAAAATCACATGCTTAAATTTTACTCAGCTATTGTAAACACATAGCTTCCTGCATTATTTCTTTGCCTTATATTATTTTACTCTAAAACATAACACCATAAATACCATCATTTTTTTATGGCTAAAAAGTAATTATTATTATTCACTTTCTTATAACTAACGTTAGTTAACTCCATATAAAACAGTTATTTGATTAATAATAATCATAAAATATTAAACAAAAAATTCTTGATAGTGATCCCCTATCACATATTCTTTTTATCAAAAAAACCAAAATTTATAAGTATCTGACATACTGCACTTAAACAAAACACATCAACAGAATAGCATATTACGGGATTTCTCATTTATTATTTTGTCATAAACTAAAACTACATTATATTACGTTTACATAACCTAGTACCTAGAGAGAAATTATAAAATAAGTTATAATCATATTCATAATTATTTATTAAAATGATTGTTGACTTATTCTATCTCACCATTGGAAAACAATAAATACAAACAGATGAAAGCTTTAAGGTTGATAGTACTTGCTTTTTTATCAATTACTGCATTGAGTTGTAAAGGAGAAAAAAAAGAAACAACAAATCAAAAAAAACACTCAAAAACTACTGATGAAGAAGAAGAAATCACAACATTAGCATTTGCCATGCAACCAAAAAATGGTAGTAAAGCTTCTGGTAAAATAACTTTTATCGAGTATGCTGGTATGGTAAGTATGGAGGCCGTAATAACTGGATTAAGTGAAGGGGAACATGCTATTCATATTCACGAAAAAGCTGACTGTTCTTCTGATGATGGTAAATCTACTGGAGGGCACTGGAATCCTACAATGGAACCTCATGGAAAATGGGGTGCAAAAGAAGGCTATCACAGAGGAGATATTGGCAATTTCAAAGTAGATTCTGAAGGTAACGGAAACATCACTTTTGCTACCAATGAATGGTGTATTGATTGCGATGATGATAAAAAAAACATTCTAGGAAAAGCAATTATCGTGCACCAAGGAATTGATGATTTCACCTCTCAACCTTCTGGTAATGCAGGAAATAGAATAAGCTGTGGAGCTATTATACAATAACATGTTATAAGAATAACCTTCAAAATATTACTTCGCTAGTATAAATTATAAAATCCTTATTGATAGTTTTAAGTCCTTATTCATAGTACTCTGACTGCCAATCTCAACAAATTCTTATTACACATATAAGTAACCTTAATATTCTTATCATTTAATTTATAATTTTGCAAAAATAGCATTTGATCAAAATAAAATTAACTTTGTAGCAAATAAATAGCTAATGAATCCTTCGACTTCTGGTTGGATAGAAAAATTTTTACGAGATCTGGATGATAATTCGCATTTACCACAATGGTCACTCGATGAATTATATCTACATCTAAGACGAGTAGGCTTTATCTATGGTACTTCTATTGATACTATCATAATTAATAACTCTGGTATTATATATTCTGAAGAAGAAAAGACAAAGACTAATTTATTTACTGCATTGGTTGTTACTTATTATGATACTATTGAAAATGCTGGAAAAAGTGATTGTATAGAAGCTTTGATACAATTTTATAGCTTTTTGGATACTAAAAAATCTATTTTTTCTTTTGGAAATATCCTTCCTTCTAATAATAATGAAAAGCTAGAAAAAATTATACATGCTCGTATACAAACAAATGAATCTATTTTTAAGAAGAACTTTAGTCATTTATTAACCAATGCTTTACTATTTATTGATGTATTAGCATTTGAGTATTTTTTGATCTACGATAAAGATCCTTTTGGATATGCATCAAAATTAGAAGAAACCTTAACAAACACTGCTTTTCTTGCCTTAAATTCAAAAAAAGAGCAAGATAAATATGATAAACTATTAGTCAAATTATTTTCTTCATCTGTACGGTATACTAATATTTCTAATGAAGAAGAAACTAGTTTTGATTATATAGAATTAGATCCATATACTGATGAAATTGAAAAGAAATATATTTTAGATCTTACCAGTATGGCAGTTTGGAATGATGAAGAGTTTGATAAAAATGAACAAGGATTTATGTATGCTTTAGGTACTAAACTTGAGGTTTCAAAAACTATACTCAAAGAATCTATATACCTAGTTCGTTCTTTTATCAATGATTACAAAGAAGAAATTTCATTTTTCAACTATTCGCATCCTGCTTTACATTTTTATCAACAAACATCTAAAACGGTAAGCATATTAATTTTAAGGAATAAAAACCGATTAATTAAAGAAATCTCAGAGAGTAAAGATCTGATGATTTTGTTAGGGCAATCGACCACTCGAGATTTATCTAAAGAAGAAAAACAACAAGTAAAAAAACAATTATTAGACATCTGTAAAACAGTACCTTCTCTTGCAATTTTTATTCTACCAGGTGGGAGTCTTCTACTTCCTATTTTGATTAAATTTATTCCTCAGTTATTACCTTCTGCATTCAACGAAAACAAGTAGTCTATTATTTATAAATCAATTTTTTCAAGAGCTTTATAATTTCTTTGTAACCTACGAGTGAAGATTCCATAAATCACTCTATAAAATAAGGCGATTAATACCACAAACACTAGAGTAATCAATAATGTACTCACTACAATAAGCCAAACGGGAGGTTGGTTTCCTAATGCTTGACTCTGAAACTCATCTGTAAAGAAGATAATATATCCAACTGTAGCCATCATTATAAAGGCAAAAAAACCAATATTTACCCATATATAGTGCCGAACCGTCTTTCTAGTTTTGAGAATGTTATTCATCAATACTTTTGCGGAATCAGTTGTTTCTATTTTTTTATAATTTAAATAAAAACGAACAATAAAATATATAAGAATACTATAATATACTACAGTGGTTATGGTGCCAAATGATTCTATACTTCCTTTCTGAAGTTTAGCATGCATTCCATTTAATCTAAATACAACATCTAAAGAGGCCCACAACAAAAACTCTAGGATACTAATAATAAAAATCCACCTTACAATAGAAGAAGATTTTTTTAATATCATTTGATATATTTGTTGATATGTCAATTTAGGAAGCACATCTTCTTGCTTCTTCCAGTTTTTCTTTAATAATTCTAATTCATCCATTAATATTACGGATTTAATATTTTTTTCAATTTTGTTTTTACTCTGTTCATCTTTACCCGAGCATTTACCTCACTAATTCCCATTGTCTCAGATATCTCTCTGTATGACTTATCTTCAAGGTATAAAAAGACCAAAGCTTTCTCTATATCATTCAACTGCTTTACTGCAGCATACATCAATTTCAATTGCTCTTCTACCTCATCGTCATATTCTTCTAATTTTATCTTAAAATTTACAGTATCAAGATCTGACGTTTTGATAGCTCTCTTGGATTTTCTATATAAAGTAATTGCTGTATTTAATGCAACTCTATACATCCATGTACTAAATTTTGCGTCTCCTCTAAACTTAGGATATGCTTTCCAAAGCTGTATCGTTATTTCTTGAAACAAATCATTATGTGAATCGCTATCACTGGTATAAATACGGCATACCTTGTGCACAATATTCTGATTTTGCTCAAGACTCGCTACAAAACTATGTTCTAATTCTTTATTCACTTTGGCTAGTTACATCTTATATGTAGTCAAAAAAGTATATCTGTTACAAATAAAAATAAAAAGTATCATTTTTAGGTTACAAAAACAATGAATCTGTAGGGTATATTGCTTTATCGTTTTATCTTTGTAAAACAACATATTTCTTATGAATATACCTTATACTAACTTGCCAAGATTGGTTATCATAGGCGGTGGTTTTGCTGGAGTTGCATTAGCTCGAAAAATGGTTAAAGAAGATGTTCAGCTGGTATTATTAGACAGGCACAATTATCATACTTTCCAACCTCTTTTGTATCAAGTATCTACTGCTTCTCTTGAGCCAGATTCTATAGCATATCCATTACGTAAAATTGTAAAAAAAGGTAAAAATACTTTTTTTAGAATGGCAGAAGTAACCGCTATTGACCCTGATACTCAATTCGTACACACCAATATTGGTAGTGTCTCGTATGATTATTTGGTTATAGCTACAGGAGCTCGAACCAATTTTTTTGGCAATACTACCATAGAAAATAATGCGATGCGTATGAAAAATCTACCGCAAGCATTAAATTTACGTAGTTTGATGCTAGAAAATCTTGAGCAAGCTGTTATCACTACAGATCTTGAAAAAAGAAAAGAGTTGTTACGATTTGTCCTTGCAGGAGCTGGCCCCACAGGAGTAGAGCTAGCGGGTGGGATTGCTGAATTAAAACTGAATGTACTCCCCAAGGATTATCCTGATATGGATTTTGACGACATGGAAATTCATTTGATAGAAGGCGCTCCTCGAGTACTCCCCCCAATGAGTGAACGCGCATCAGAAAAAGCAACTAAATTTTTAAAAAAACTTGGGGTACATATTCACACAAATACTCAGGTAAAAAATTATGAAAATAACCTGGTAACTACCACTACAGATTTATCGCTCAAAACAGCTACATTTATATGGTCTGCTGGAGTTACAGGAGCTCCTGTCACAGGTATAAAAGCTGAATCTTTAATTCCAAGAGCCAATCGCTATAAAGTAAATGAATTTAATCAAATAGATGGATATGATACTATTTTTGCTATTGGAGACATTTCTGTAATGCAAACCAAAGACTATCCAAAAGGACATCCTATGGTGGCTCAACCAGCGATACAACAAGGTGGTCATCTAGCAAAAAATCTAAAACGACATATCAGAGGTAAATCAATGATTCCTTTTTCTTATTTTGACAAAGGGTCAATGGCCACTATCGGACGTAACAAAGCTGTAGTTGACATTGGGAACTTTAAGTTTGGAGGTTTCTTTGCCTGGTTCGTGTGGATGTTTATTCATTTATGGTTTCTAGTAGGTTTTAGAAATCGATTTGTTACCTTCTTTAACTGGGTATATAATTATATTAACTATGACAAAGCTGCCAGGTTAATAGTACGGTCATTCAAAAATAAAAAAGATACAATAGAGCGGGTTTAGCGCCAAATTGACCAGATAATAAATAAGTAACCCCATCTACATCAAATTGTAAGTGGGGGTTTTATTTTCTTAATTTCAGTAGATTACATACAACTTTCCTTGCTTTTTTTAATCTGACAATGTATTTATACCATTTCCAACTTAAATTTACTCGATAAAACCGCGCCTTTTTGTCTAATACCATTTACACTTTGAATTTACCGCAATAAAATTCTCTTTTTCGCCTATGCTTCAAAATAAAAATTAACCGTAGCTAATGGCTATGCTGAATTTTTCTTCTTTGCATAAACAAAAAATAGTTGATTTCCTTTTTACAGTAAACTCAAAGTATAACTGGTATAATATTTCAAAATAAAACACGGCCGTAGCCCTGCTATGCTTGAATTCTCTTTTCATCTAAGTCAAAAATCCATCATTTTTCTTATGAGTAAATTTAAATCAGAACTGGTATTATTAAGACCAACAACATAGTCATCTCCTTATTATTCCTCTACTCAAACACAGCACTTCCAGCCTTTTGAGATATCTTTTTTAACATCATATTATCATGAGACAGCTACAATACAGTTAGTCCTTAAAATTCTACAGTTCGGTAAAATTGAATTCTATTTTATCAGTACATAGTACATTTTTGACCTGTCAATAAAAAACAATATACTCATGAAATTACTCCTTACTTTTACTTTTATATTTCTTTTTATAGCTACGAATGCACAAACCACAATTAGCGGAAATGTAACCGATTCTTCTGGAATTCCTATTCCTGGCGCCAATGTATACCTCAACGAAACTTATGATGGCGGGTCTACTGGAGAGAATGGATCTTTTTCTTTTACTACTACAGAAACAGGAGAACAAACATTACTTATTTCTTTTCTCTCTTTTGAGACATATACACTAGTATCTGATGTTGCTGCTATGCAAAATCTAAAAATTGTACTACGAGAAGATGTTAACTCTCTTGGTAGTGTTGTTCTTAATGCAGGAACTTTTTCTGCTGGAGACAACAGCAAAACAGCTGTACTTACTCCCATAGATATTGTTACTACTGCTGGTGCAGCAGGAGATTACATAGGTGCCTTCCAGACATTACCAGGCACCTCTACTGTGGCAGAAGATGGTAGACTTTTTGTACGTGGTGGAGATGCTAGTGAGGCAAATGTATATATCGACGGGCTCAAAGTGTTTCAACCTTTTAATGCAACTACCAATAATGTCCCTACCCGAGGTCGTTTTTCGCCTTTTCTTTTTAAAGGAACCAACTTTTCTACTGGAGGATACTCTGCAGAATATGGTAATGCCTTATCAAGTGTTCTATTGTTAAATACTATTGATGAGCCAAATCAGGAAAAAACTGATATCTCAATTATCAATGTAGGGTTAGGTATTGGTAATACTCAGCGTTGGAAAAAAAGCTCACTTAGTGTGAATGCTTTTTATCTTAATCTAAAACCATATCAAGAAGTTATTTCGCAACGTATGAAATGGATAAAGCCTTATGAATCTTTATCTGGTGAGGCTGTATACCGTCATAAATTTGAGAACGGATTATTAAAGGTATACGGAGGAATCAATTATACAAACTTTGATCTGATTCAAGAAGACATCGATACCCCAGAAGGAATCAATTTTGCTCTAAAAAACAGAAACCTATACCTCAATACTTCTTACAAAGGTGATCTGGGTAATGATTGGACTATAACTACTGGTGCTAGCTTTGCAAATGATCATAATGATATTAAAATTGTAAATACTCCTATAGATAACAATGAGAATAGTTTTCATTTTAAACTAAAACTTAGAAAACGTTTTAGTAATAGGTTCAAACTAAATATGGGTGCAGAACAATTCATCACCACTTTTTCAGAAAAGGCGTCAATTCCTAATTTGGATACTTTCAGAAGTACTTTTGACAACACCAGTACTGCTATTTTTACAGAGGGCAATATATTTTTAAGTAAAAAATTTGCTATGCAATTAGGAGCCAGAGGGGTTCATAATAGCTTATTATCATATTCCAAAATTTCTCCCAGAGCTTCTCTAGCTTATAAAACCTCATCAAAATCTCAGATATCATTAGCCTACGGTGATTTCTATCAAAATCCACAACAAAACATATTAAAATATACCTCGGTACTAGAGCCTGAAAAATCTTCTCATTATATATTTAATTACTTATATCAAAACAATAAAAGAACTCTGAGAGCAGAAGCCTATTATAAATCATATGATGCACTTATAAAATACAATACCAACACTCCAGAGTTTACTAGTTTATATAACAATAATGGTAGTGGATATGCGGCAGGATTAGATGTTTTCTGGAGAGACAACAGCTCTATAAAAAACTTTGAATATTGGGCAAGTTATTCTTATCTAGATACTCAAAGAGATTATAAGAATTATCCAGAAAAAGCAACACCGAATTTTGCAGCAAAACACAATGTATCTCTTGTTACCAAATATTGGATAGAGAACTGGAAATCTATGATAGGTACAACCTATAATTTTGCTTCAGGACGACCCTACAATGACCCCAATCAATCCATATTTCAGAATCAAAAAACACGCACCTATAATTCTCTCAACCTAAACTGGGCATATCTTATTAGCCAACAAAAAATTCTTTACCTATCAGTTTCAAATGTATTGGGATCTAATAATGTGTTTAATTATCAATACTCGAATACTCCTAATACCCAAGGAAATTTCAATAGACGAGCAATACGCCCAAATGCTGATCGCTTTTTTATTATCGGATTCTTTTGGACTATTAGTGATGATAAATCAGACAACCAATTAGATAATTTATAAGTTAATACATCTTATCTGAAAAAAGGTTGTAAACCAGATTTACAGTTCATCCTTATAAAATTACACTTGAGTAATTCTTAATTCATAATCAACAGAAATCAGGAGATATTTACATTATAATTATAAAAACAACTACAACTATGAAAACATTAGCACTTCTAATCACCTTTTTTACACTCTCACTTATTAATTCGCAGACACCTTCATCTTATGAGAAAGGAATGTCTAAAGCTTTTGAGTTATGGAAAGATAAAAAACCAAACGAGGCAATTCATCTTTTTGAACGTATTGCTAAAGTTGAAAAAGAAAACTGGCTACCATACTATTATGCCGCTCAGGTTCATATTTTTACAACCTTTAGATTAAAAGAAGCAGAAGCAATAGAATCTAGATTAAAAAAAGCACAGGAATATCTAAATAAAGTAAACACTATTACCAATAACAATGCAGAAGTATTAATTATGGAAGCAATGCTCAACACTGCATATGTATCCTACAACCCTTCTGTATACGGGATGACATTATCCGCCAAAATTGAGCAACTATACCAAGATGCCAAAGTATTGGAACCCAAAAACCCAAGAGCTACTTTAAACCATGCGCAATGGAAAATGGGGAGTGCAAAATTCTTTGGCAAAGACCCTAAAGCTTTTTGCCCTGAGATAGAAAAAGCTATATTGTACTTTGAAAACGAATCTCATGATATGCCTTTTTATCCGCATTGGGGTAAGGAGCAATTATCATCAATTCAGGAAAATTGTAGAAAAGAGTAAAAAACATCTAAAATCAACCCTGAAGATAGTTTTATAAAATAACTCCTAATGAAGAACTTAAAAAAAACAGTTTCTATATCCTTGATAATTTCTATCGTAATTGCATTGATTACCTTAGTATCAAATGGATTTAATTTTGAAGAAATTCTCTCTATAAAATGGTGGATGATCTCATACACATACTGTTTCTTTTTGGCGTATCTCAATTTTTTATATTTCGATATCATCAATCATAAATTCGAATGGAAAAACCGTGGCTTACAAAGAGTTCTTATAGGTGCAGGAGGGTCTATTGTCTTAACAATGATTGGGTATATACTATGTAATTTTACACTTACTGTTATTGTATTCAAAAATCAAACTAGTGAAGAGTTTATAGCAGATCAATCCATAAAAGAATACCTGTTCCCGTTGCTACTCACTATCATTGTTTCTCTTTTCCTTCACACCGTACATTTTTATAAAGCTTTACAGGAAAAAAAGGTTACAGAACAAAAGATAATAGCAGGAACAGCCTCTGCAAAATTTGCAGCACTAAAAAACCAATTAGACCCTCATTTTTTATTCAACAGCCTCAATGTTCTTACTTCTTTGATAGAAGAAAACCCAAGGATGGCACAAAAATTCACCACTTCTTTATCAAAAGTGTATCGCTATGTGTTGGAACAAAAAGATAAAGAATTGATCACTGTAGATGAAGAGTTAAAGTTTGCAAGAACCTACATGATGCTCCTACAGTTACGTTTTGAAGATAGTATTGTGTTTGATGCTCCAAAACAAGTAGTTAACCCAGAAGCCAAAGTAGTACCACTATCATTACAAATTTTACTAGAAAACACAGTAAAGCATAATATTGTAATGCCTGAAATGCCACTACATATCAAAATTTATGAAAAAGATGGATTTCTTATAGTTGAGAACAACCTACAGCCCAAAGAAGTTATAAAACAAAGTAGCGGTGTTGGATTAGGTAATATACAACAGCGGTACGCATTGTTGACAAAAAGAGAATTCTCTGTATACAAGACAGAAAATACTTTTATCGCAGAGTTACCAATATTAACAAAACAAGTAAAAGCAATTGATATGACAATTTCTCAAGACATAGAATCTATAAAAAAAATAAAATATAAAAGAGCAAAAGATCGCGTAAAAAAAATCAAAGATTTCTACGGTAGTCTACTCTCATACTGTATTATTATACCATTTCTTGTATTTGTTAATTACAAGACAACAGGATTCAGCATACCATGGTTTTTATTCCCAATGATTGGGTGGGGAATCGGACTCATCTTTCATGCCTCTGATGCATTTAATTTTCACATACTTGGCAAAGATTGGGAGAAAAAGAAAATTCAAAAATACATGAACAATTCTAAACATGACTAATGATGAATGACCCTAAAACAGAACAAAATCGATATAATAAAGCAAAAAAACGAGTAGAAGATGAAAAAAGATTTTACAACCACCTTATTGTTTACATTATTATCAATATAGTAATCTTTGTGGTGAATATGGGAACGGATAGAATCACTACTGATCAGAATTTCACAGAATGGTTAGACTGGAATTTATTTATTACACCAGTATTATGGGGAATCGGTCTAGCAATCCATGGATTACGAACCTTTAGAAAAAACGCCTTCTTTTCAAAAACCATTTTTAGTAAAGAATGGGAAGAACGCAAGATTAAAGAATTAATGGATGAGGATGATTTTTAGAAATAAGACTAAATTCAATTCTTATCAAGAAAAAAAATAACATATTAATAATTAATATATATAAAAAATCATGAAAGATTTAGACGAACAAAAAAGATACGAAAAAGCTAAAACCCGTGTAGAAATACTAAAGAAATTCTATAACAACCTCCTCTCATATATTCTTGTAATAAGCTTTCTTGCTGGAATAAACTACTACCAAAACCAATGGAGTCATACTTGGTTTCTATGGGCTGCTTTTGGATGGGGAATCGGAATTGCTTTTCATGCGATGAAAGCCTATAGAATTAATCCTATGTTTAATGAAGACTGGGAAGAACGTAAAATCAGAGAGTATATGGATGAAGAAAAAGATGATCAAAAACAATTGTGGGAATAATTAAAAAAATCTGTTATTTGAACATAAAAACAAACCTTAACCTATACCAAACAAATGAATGTTATAATTATTGAAGATGAAAAACCTGCTGCTAGACGTTTAAGTAGAATGCTCAGCGAACTTGATATACATGTGCATACAATGCTACATTCTGTAAAAGAGTCTATAGAATGGTTTAGTAATAATGAGCATCCTGATCTTATTTTTCTAGATATACAACTGAGTGATGGTTTATCTTTTGAAATTTTTGATACAATAACTATCAAAAGTGCTATCATCTTTACCACAGCTTATGACGAATATGCCCTGAAAGCTTTTAAGTTAAATAGCATTGACTATCTATTAAAACCTATAGATGATGAAGAATTAGAAATCGCGGTACAAAAGTATAAAGAGCAATTCCCAAAAAAACAGCAACTTCAGATAGATTTTGATGATATCAAAAAACTATTAATAAACCCAATTGATCGAGTTTATAAAAAGCGATTTACCGCCAAGGTTGGGCAACACCTAAAAATATTTACAGTTCAAGATATAGAATGTTTTTATTCTGAAAATAAAGGAACATATCTATATACAACTGATAATAGAAATTATTTGATTGATACCACCCTAGAATCTCTGGAAGAGGAACTAAACCCTCAACAGTTTTTTAGAACTAGCAGAAAGTTTTACATAAATATCAATGCTATAAAAGATATTATTTCATATACAAATTCACGATTACAAATAAAGTTGAATCATTTCAGTGATCAAGAAATTATTGTAGCAAGAGAACGTGTAAAAGATTTTAAACTATGGTTAGAATAATAATGAGTCTGGAGGTTTCTAAATATAAATGATGAACTCATTATATATCTAGTATTCCCACTGTCTTTTCTTATTCAACTCTTCTTCTGCTTCTAGTTCTTTTTGTGGAATTACTTTAAGAAAAGACGAGTGTTGCTCTATAGCATGTTCTAGTTGGCTTACTATATCATCTATAGAATCATTCTCATAATCAATCTTCAAAGGTTCTTTGATTACCATTGATTGTAGAATTCCTCTTTTTTTGATTCTAATTCCTTTTTTATCAAAAGATCTTCTAAATCCATCTATAACTATTGGAATTACTATAGGCTTATATTTTCTAATAATATGTGCAGTTCCTTTTCTGATAGGTTTAAAAGGTTTGGTAGTCCCTTGCGGAAAAGTAATCACCCATCCATCTTCTAAAGCTCTAGAAATATTGGTGATATCACTCATCTTTACCTGACGATTGATCTCTTTTCCCTTAGACCTCCAAGTACGCTCTACAGTTATTGCTCCAGCATATGCTAATATCCTTGCCAGTAATCCAGCTCTCATTGTCTCTTTTGCTGCAACATAATACAAGTTAAGCTTTGGTTGCCATAAATATCCTACATTTTTAATAGAATCTGTACGGCCACTTAAACTTGCATTAAACACATGAAACATCGCTACTACATCTGCAAAATATGTTTGATGGTTAGAAACAAACAACACATTATTATCAGGAAGATTTCTAAAAACTTCACTTCCTTCTATCTGTAGTTCATTAAAACCTCTATAACGCCTATGCGTTAACCCTCCCATGATCCGGATGAGCCATTTTTTCAGAAATAATACATGTCCAAATGGATTTCTTTTAAACAGTCCCATATACTTGAAAACTCATTTTTATTAAGAATGCCAAATATACAAAATCATAATGCTATTGATGTCTTTAAAAGCATTTTAAGCTCACTTAACATCATGGCAGTTGCTCCCCACACCACATAACCGTTTAATTCAAAGGAAGGTACCTCTATATTTTTTGCATAAGAAGTAGTCAATTTTTGAGAAGTTACATTACCATCATCCAATAATTCTGTCAATGGTACTTCAATCACTTTTGCTACCTCTTCTTTTTGAGGCACAAAGTTTGGTCTACTATCTGTAAACCCCAAAAATGGATGCACCCAAAAATTAGAAGGTGGAATATATACTTTTGTCATCGATTTTATTACTGTAACTGTATCTGTGTGTACTCCTACCTCTTCCTGAGTTTCTCTCAATGCTGTTGCTGTATAATTTTGATCAAAAGTTTCTGCCTTACCTCCTGGCAAAGCAATCTGCCCAGAATGTACACCCTCATATTCCGGTCTTAAAATTAATACCAGATGAGTTACCACATTCTTTGGATAAAAAAGCATCATTACGGCAGCATTACGGGCAGTATTCTCCTCTATTTTCAAACTCTTTAACTCTCGTGATCGAGCCTCAGGAGTCATAATAAAATGGGAGGCCTCTCCCGGTACTGACATTTTCTTTATTTTTGGAATCAAATTTTTAAATGTTTCAAATGTCATTTACCAAATCAATTTTATGTTTTTGTTTATTTAGCATCATTTTCTCTAATTGTGAAGATACACATTCTAAAAAAAATAAACAGAGTCCTGAAATAAATAAAGACACTGTTTCTGTTACTACTATCAAAACACAAAAAAGTGATTCTATATCGACAACTATAGACATAAACACCTCTCTGCAAAAAGAAATAGACAAAGCGCCTTTTAAACTCACAAATGAAAACCTTATTGAGTTTATGACTGCATATGGCCAAAAAAATCCAGAAACCTTGGTAAAAGTGACTACTAGATATGGTGATATTCATATACAACTCTATAAAGAAACTCCCATACATAGAGCCAATTTTATTTATCTGGTTAAGGAAAAATATTTTGACGAAACTTTTTTTTATAGAGTTGCTAAGGGGTTTGTAATACAAGGAGGTAATAGTGACCGTCAGGAGATGGCTGTAAAACGTTTTGAAATTGGAAAATACACCATCCCCCAAGAACCTGTAAAAGGTTTAAAACATGTTAGGAGCGCCGTTGCACTATCTAAGCAATGGATAGACAACCCATCAAATAGATCTACCCCCTATGAGTTTTTTATTGTAATTGCCAAAGAAGGAGCACCTCATCTTGATGGAGAACATACTATTTTTGGAAAAGTAATAAAAGGAATGAAGATCGCTGATAAAATATCTAATGTACCTACTGATAGTAGCGAATGGCCAAAAGAAAATATTTTTATAAAAGCAGAAGTGATTAGGTAATTATATACCTAGAACCTATAACTAGCTTTAAGTAGTACATATCTGGGTAATAGTTTATATTCTGTACTTGAGATATGCGTATCATTTACAGAGTAATTCCTAAACACTTGGGTGTCTAATAAATTATTACCAACCAAAGAAAAGCTCAGATTTTTATGTTTAGGGGTATAATTTATTTCAAAATCTATAAAATAATAAGCACTATCTGCATTCTCTATATTACTAAAATGATACTGTTCTGATTGTAGTTGTAGATTTAATCTGGAACTTAATACAAATGAAAGATCAAGAAACGATGTGTTTTGTGTTGCTGTATTAGCTGTAGCGGTTGTCTCAATTTCTGTTATATCCCAAGTCGTTCCAAAATGATAATTAAAAATCCCTCTAAAACCTGATCTTACTTCAAAACCATATTTATAATTTTTGTTCTCTACAGATCTCAAATTAGTAGTGTTCACTATATTATCAAATTCTGATTTAGAATAAGCTAGTTTAACTTTAATATTATTCCTTACAAATCTTAAATAGCGATCCAAACCTGCATTTACACTATAAAACTCTCTATCAGGAATAATTAATTGCGTTGTTTGTATAAAATTTTGTGCTATTACAGAATTAGTACTCAAAAAGTCATTGTCTTTGATGTATGACAATGCAATATTTGCAACGAACCTATCTCCAAAATTACCCAGATTATATCCAGCAAATATTCTTGTAGAATTAAGTTGATTAAACTCTCCTGTCCCTCTCGAAAAATTCCTATAACCTGTAAGTACATACTCATTATACACATCTGATACACGAGCATTAGAATTTGTATTCTCTGCAAAAGCAAAGACTCTATTTGCCTTATTAATTTCCCAATTGAAATCTAATTTTGAATTCATCAAAAAGGGAGATTCTTTTCGCTCCCGACTAGCTTTACTTAAAACATTAAACAACTGATGCCCTTCTATACTTAGAGCTATACTAACATCTTTCAACTTTTTTCTATAACCAGAACTGAAATACAGATCATGTGTCGTATAGTTAATGCTATTCTTATAACCTTTTGGATTAAGAATGATGGTTTGATTTTCTTTTAGAAAAAAATCTGAAAACAATTTATCTTCTCTAAACTCATAGCCAACACCAAAATCTAATACATCTTTATTCTTTTTTCTATCCAGTATATGAGCTTTAATACCAGCATAATTAAGTTCATTCTTACTAAACTGTACAATATTATCTACCCCTTGAACAGACGGAAATAGTTCTTCAAATATAAATTGATTGGTCGTATATTTTTGAGGTTTTTTCTCATTGATATATCTTCCTGTTAGCAATAACACCTTATTTTCTTTAAACCTATTGCTGTATTTGATCATATGATCATGTAGTTCATTTTTATCTTCTAAGTTCTCTGTGTTTTCTATAGTATTAAACAACAATTGTGACTCTGTATCAATCAATGATCTATTATATTTGCCCTCATACTCTAGCATTTTGGTATTAGAGATATCATAGTTAAGCTCAACTCTTCCTAATCCAACAGTTGTAGAGCTACCTAATATATAATTCTCTGTATTGGTAAATTCGGTGGTATTAAGAAAGAAAGTATCAAATCCATCCTTAAAAAACCTGTTATCATCAGAATTAAAAATTCCCAATACTTTTAAATCAATTTTAGGTGATAGTTTAAAAATAGAGTTTAAAGAAACTAATTCTGCATCATTAAAATTAGTCCTGCTTTTCTTTAATCCAGGAACATAGGAGTTCAAGGATATCAATTCAGATGCTCTTTGGTCTTCTCCTATACTGCCTGGTTCCTCAATATAGTTTTGTGCCTCAATAAGCCCTCGTACATCATTGGTTACATCTTCTCCAGTATTATTAAGGCTTCCTAATAAAAAATATTTGTTTTTCTTACCAAAATTGGAAATAGTAGCATCTACATCGTATCTATTTTCTGAAACTACACCATAACCAGGCGAGATTGTACCAAACCATGCTCTTTTAAAATTTTCATCCAATGTAAGGTTTAAGGCTACTTTTTCACTTTCTTCAATTCCTTTAAGTAATTTGTTATTTGAATACCTCCTTAATACTTCAACTTTGTCTACAGCATTTACATCTAGGTTTTTAGTCATTAGCTTATATCCCTTTTTGAAGAAGTCATCTCCCTCTATCATTACCTTTTCTACCTCTCTACCATCCACTTTTATTGTTCCTGTTTCTGTGACATCTACTCCTGGTAATTTTTTAAGTAAATCTTGAACTACTGTTTCTTCTCCTTGTTTAAAAGAGGAAGCATTAAAAACGATTGTATCTTTTTTTTCGGTGATTGCTCTCTCTGACTGTATGACTATTTCATCTAATTCATACGAAGTTGCATATAAAATCATATCTTTTTTTACTGTCGTAGCCCCTTCTAACTTCATCTCAATATCTTTTGTAGCATACCCCAAACCCGAAAAACTTAAGTTTACTTCTCCTACAATATCTGACTGTAAGACATAATATCCTTTTTGATTGGTATATGCAAAAGCAATAATCGATTGAGAATCTTTTTGTTTTAAAAACACATTGGCAGATACAATAGGATTTGACACAGTATCTGTTACAATACCCGAAATTGTAGATTGTGCACATAAAAAATTGCCTAATAGTAATAATATTAGGCAACTGTAATATGATAAGGAATTTATTTTCTTCAAAGTATGTAAGCCTTAACTATAAACTATTCAAATCGCTCTAAACTATTATTTTTTGGATCAGGACAGACATCACAATCTGTCAGTAATTTTGCTCCTCTAGGTAAAGAAGCTATAGCCTTTGCCATGGTATCTTTATGTTTATTTTTAAGTACTTTTTTATAAGTTGTCATATCAGTAATTTTGTTTAGGGTTGGTTTTTTAAGTTTCTCCTGAACTATCTTGCTTTCTGGTTGTAAGTTTATTTTAATTGCTCTAAATTCAAATTTACCAGTTTCTTCAGTCACTTCAAGGATCAGACCAGGTAATCCTCTTAATTTCCAAGGACCATGAGAAACAGGAATTTCTGATGTAAACCATACTGTATATTCCCGTCCTCTATACTTTGCTATAGCTTTTTGACAAGAATACATTCCTATTTTTTTATTTCCAGGATGTAACTGCCATTGAATAGTTTCAATACTATCTTCAACAACATAAAGCTTCCCAACAATTGTTTCCCTAAAAATTAACTCATTGGTTCTATTATTTGTGTAGTAATAAGCTGACGGAGAACTACTTTTCATGACTTTATGCTCAGAAATAGTACCCCCTCCTTCTCTTGTTTCTGATTGTTTATTTTTTATTTGCTCTCCTTTTCCTTCTCTTGTATATAAAGAAATAGTACTATTAAAATGTAATTTGTAAGGAGTTGCAAAAGAAACACCGTTTTCATTATTGACTATATTTTGGTATTCTACAATACCGATAATTTCTTTTTGAGCATTAACTGTATGATTAAAGATAAAAAAAGCTATGACTAATATTAGGTTTTTCATTTATTTTATATAAGATTATTTATATTAAAACCGTTTCTATAAAAAATTTAATTGTTTATGTTAACATATATGAACAGAAACATAACTTAATGTATTATCCTCATTATAATGATACACTACTCTCTGACATGAGTCTTCTTCTAAAACAACTTCTTTAACACTGTTTTCATCTTCTTTGTTTATTTCAATATCTGAATTCATCGCATATGTCGCATATATACTTAAAAATACTCCTAAAGTTAAAATGATTTTTTTCATATCTAATTTGATTTAAAAAAATTAATGATTTGTATTTAATATTTAATTCTTATTACAGAAACGGTTTTTCTCTTAATATTTAATAATTAAATCAATTCTCCATTTCTACTTTATGCCTATTACCTTCCTATTTTTTTCACATATAGGAACTATGATATGGGTACAACATAAAGTGTACAACAGTATTGATTTTGATTCAAAAAAATTATTTGAAAATCCGATTTCTAGGTAGGATAGATTTAAATCGAATAACAAGACAATGTTACAACATTTTGCGCACACCCTAAATACGGCTTTACCGTAAAAATCTATTTTTAAGTATTTTATAAGTAATATTTATGGTTTCATTACACAACTTTAACCGAATTTTAAGAAAAATATCTCTGTAACTAAGAAATAAAACAGTGTATCACAGCTTTTGCGTATAATAGTTATAATCTGCAATTACTTTACCTACAAATTGTAAAGATTTTTCTTGTAGAGTTACATCTATCAAAGCGCTTACTTTTTTAGAAAATTCGAGAATTATAGTATGACCTGCATGCCGTTTCACACCTGTATAGATATCCTTTATCTTACGCACTTACATCTTAATTATCAGGCATTTTAGAGGCGGGTATTAACAGTTTGATAGGTATAGAATACTAACCAACATAGCTCCTGACATAATATTCTTGCAAGAAAAAAACCACACAACAAAATAAATATCAACAAACTACAATAATTTAAATTTATATCATAAACAATATACTTCTTACTTAAATCGTTCTAAACTATGATTTTTTGGATCGGGGCAGACATCACAATCTGTCACTAACTTTGTTCCTCTTGGTAAGGATGCTTTAAGTTTAGCTACAGTTTCTTCAAATTTGTTTTCAAGTACTTTTTTGTAGGTTGTCATATCTGTAATTTTGTTTATTACTGGTTTATTAAGTTTTTCAAGAACCTCTTTTCTATCAGGTTGTACATCTATTTTAATAGCTCTAAATTCAAATTTACCAGTTTCTTCAGTCACTTCAAGGATCAGACCAGGTAATCCTCTTAATTTCCATGGACCATGAGATATAGGGATCTCAGATGTAAACCATACTGTATATTCCCGTCCTCTATACTTTGCTGTAGCTTTTTGACAAGAATACATTCCTATTTTTTTATGTTTTGAATGTAATTTCCAAGATATAGACTCAATACTATCCTCTACCTCATAAAGTTTATCAACTATGGTTTCTCTAAAAATTAACTCACTCGCACTATTATTAGTATAATAGTAAGCCATAGGAGTACTACTTTTCATTATTTTATGCTCAGAAATAGTTCCCCCTCCTTCTATTTTGTTTTCGGATTCTTTGTTTTTTATTTGCTCTCCTTTTCCTTCTCTTGTATACAAAGAAATAGTACTATTAAAATGTAATTTATAAGGAGTTGCAAAAGAAACACCGTTTTCATTATTGACTATATTTTGGTATTCTACAATACCGATAATTTCTTTTTGAGCATTAACCGTATAATTAAAGGTTAAAAAAGCTATGACTAGTATTAGATTTTTCATTTTACTTAATAACTATTCAAATCGTTCTAAAGTATAATTCTTAGGATCAGGGCAATGATCACAATCTGGGCCTTTAAATAATAGCGTAGCTCCCTTTGGCATGCGGGTTCGAGCAATTGACATTTGATCATCAAATGCATTTTTTATAGCATTCTTATATACCTCAAAATTCTTAACCTTTTTTATATCAGGCTTTTTTAATTGTTCTTTAATAATGCTTTCATCAGGATTTAAATCAATTTTTGAGACCCGAAATCTAAATTTACCTGTACTTTCTGAAACATCCATTA
The DNA here is from genome assembly GCF_002924285.1 of Aquimarina sp. I32.4. NCBI lineage: Bacteria > Pseudomonadati > Bacteroidota > Flavobacteriia > Flavobacteriales > Flavobacteriaceae > Aquimarina > Aquimarina sp. I32.4. The sequence goes on from NZ_PGUB01000039.1 coordinate 32,490, forward strand.
TCAACCCAGGAAGACCTCTAAGTTTCCAAGGACCAATATCAACAGGAATTTCAATTGTAAACCAAGCTGTATAATCTCTCCCTCTAAATATAGCGGTAGCCTTCTGACAAGTGAAACCATCAATTTCCTTTTTTTCGTCAAGTAAAACCCAATTAATAGATTCTAATTTATTTTTGATTTTATAAGTTTTCTCCACCACTTTTTCCTTGAATATGATTTCGTTATTCTCTTTATTGATATAATAATATTCATTGAATTTACTTGGTATTACATTTGATGATGTAATCCTTCCAAATTTATCTAATTCTCCATCTTTGATTACTTCTGTTAATTTTTTTCCACTATCAGTCCTTATATAGAATGATTCATTATTATTAAAATAAAGTACGTGTGGTGTAGCCCATACCTCTTTGGATTCATTTGTAATTAATTTATTGTAGTGAATAATACCTGATTGGGCAAAAGTTATATTTATAAAAATAAAGATAAAACTCTGAACTGCATTTTTGATTTTGAAAGAAAAAACCATTTCTGTAAATTTTTAAGATTTAGAACTAATTAATTGATTCTTAATCATTATATAACTCAAGGCTTCTATTTTTTGGATCAGGACATTCATCACAATTCTCTAATAATTTAGCTCCTCTAGGCATTGACGCTATCATCATTGCTCTTTCATCTTTAGCTTTATTCCTTAATGCTTCAATATATGTATCCATTTTCACTATTCCTTTAGTGTCAGGTTTTTTCAATTTATTTTGAATCTTTTTAATATCAGGTTTCAAATTTATTTTTGTAGCATGAAACTCATATTTTCCAGTTTCTTCAGTCACTTCAAGGATCAGACCTGGTAAACCTCTTAATTTCCAAGGACCATGAGATATAGGAATCTCAGATGTAAACCATGCTGTATATTTCCGTCCTCTATACTTTGTTGTAGCTTTTTGGCAATTATACTTTCCTATTTTCTTATTTTCAGAATGTAACTGCCATGAAATAGATTCAATATAATCTTGAACTATAAATAAGTTTCTTACAATAGCTTCTCTGAATATAATATCTCCAGATTTGACATTTGTATAATAGTAATCATGTGGTAAACCACTTTTTATAACTCTTTCAGTTATCATTTCACCATGTAGCTCTGCCCCTTCTTGTTTTTTGTTTGTTACTCTATGTGCCTCTCCAATTCTCTCATAAAAAGAAGATTGAGTATCACAATAAAGTCTATATAAAGTAGCATACGAAGTCCCTGCAGTATTATTTATAATTCTATTGTATTCTACAATTGCTGTTAATTCTTTTTGTGCACATGTTCTATATGTAGTAAGCAGAATTAAAAAAATATAAATTAATACCTTATCCAAAATAATAATTATTTAAAAATTTCTAAACTAAGGTCTTCTGCTTTTGGGCATTCATCACAATCACGTTTAAACTTAAGATCCCTATCTGATGATGTTGCCATTAACATCGCTTCAAAATCCTTTTGTTTATTTTTGATTGCTTCAATATACTTTTCCATACTAGAGACTTTTTCAACTTCAGGTCCTTTAAGTCTTTTGTCAATTATTTTTTTGTTTGGACTTAAATCTACAAGAGTTGCTCTAAAACCATATTTATTTTTCTTGTCAGTTACCTCCAATATCAACCCAGGTAATCCTCTTAATTTCCACGGACCATGGGACACAGGTATTTCAGTAGTAAACCAAACTATGTATTCTCTTCCTCTATATAGTCCAACGGCCTTTTGACAAGTATATTTACCTATTTTTTTATTTTCTGTAAATAGTTTCCATTTAATATTGGCAAGGCTATCATTCACTACAAAAAGTTTTTGATTTATTCCCTCTCTAAAAATCAACACATTATCTCTCAAATTAGTATACACATAATTCTTTGGCAAAGAACTTTTTATAACCTTTTCTTCAACCATTCTACCATTTACCAACATCGTATTTTCATCCGTTTCGCTTATACGTTTTCCTTCTCCATTCTTAATGTAAAAAGATATATTATTATTAAAATAAAGTTTGTACGGATTAGCAAAAGAAACACCATTTGGATTATTGATTATAAAATCATATTGTACAATACCATTTACTTGGTTTTGTGCATTAATATGAGTATTTATTGTAAGTATAAAGACTAAAAACAATAACTTTTTCATTTATTTTTTTATTTATAAAATTATCTAATTTATTAAAACCGTTCCTGTAAGAAACTTATAAGATTTTAGCTGATCTTAACAAGGTTGATCCCACAATATAGTCATAAGTCGTCCTTCATTATCATAAATCCGTATATCCATCGTACAAGAATCCTCTTCAACACTCAATTGATTACTACTGCCTATCGCATATGTCGCATATACACTTAAAAATACTCCTAAAGTTAAAATGATTTTTTTCATATCTAATTTGATTTTAAAAAATTAATGATTTGTATTTAATATTTAATTCTTATTACAGAAACGGTTTTTCTCTTAATATTTAATAATTAAATCAATTCTCCATTTCTACTTTATGCCTTTTACCTTCCTATTTTTTTTACATATAGGAACTACGGTATGGGTACAACATAAAGTGTACAACAATATTGATTTTGATTCAAAAAAATTATTTGAAAATCCGATTTCTAGGTAGGATAGATTTAAATCGAATAACAAGACAATGTTACAACATTTTGTGCATATCACGAATACGGTTTTACCGTAAAAATCTATTTTTAAGTATTTTACAGATAATTTTATGCTTTTATTGTGTGGCTTTAACCAAATTTTAAGAAAAATATCTCTGTAACTAAGAAATAAAACAGTCTATCACAACTTCTGCGTATAATAGTTATAATCTGCAATTACTTTACCTACAAACTGTAAAGGTTTTTCTTGTGGAGTTACATCCATCAAAGTGCTTACTTTTTTAGAAAGTTCGAGAATTATAGTATGATCCGCATGCCGTTTTGCATCTGTATAGATCGCCTTTATCTTACGCATTTCTTGGTCATTAAAAACAGTTACCTGCGGATATATAGCAACATAGTCTTCTGGAATATCTACCAAAATGGTTTGATGAAACTGTACTCGTTGTCGTTCGCTAATCACTGTAGTTCCTGCCGCCATATCCCCTAAACGTTGGCCTCTTCCGTTTAATAAAATAGTAACTACAGCAACCCCTCCAAATGCAAGAGTAACATCTAATAAATGAAGTAACCATCTTATTAAATAATTTGAAAAAGCAGGCCTTGACCCGTCTAATCTGGCAACTTTTATTTTCATAGTAGCTTTACCAGGTGTTTTTCCGTCCCAAAATGTCTCCCACATCAAAAAGTATAAAAACGGAGGTAGCCCCATTGTCATCCAAAAAGCCCATTGATCACCTCTATTATCACCCAACATTTCTTTTAGAAAAATGATGATGATAAAATAAACTATGATTACCGAAAGATCAATAAGATATGCCAGAATACGTTCTCCTATTCCTGCAACGTTTTGCTGTATACTAACATTTTGAGCTGTTTCTATTTGAAAATTATCCATTATTATGTTTCTTTGATCCTCTATAATCTTCGATACATGCGTGAGGCGGCTTTTGTAAAGCAAAATAAAGACAAATGGCTAAAATTTGAAAGCGTTCTGGTTAATAATACTCAAATAACACCAGATGAGCTTTCTAATTTATATATCGAAATAACTGATCATCTTAGTTATGCTCAAACATTTTATCCCAATAGCCAAACACTTAGCTATCTAAATGGCCTAGCATCTAATGCACATCAAAAGATTTATAAGACAAAAAAAGAGAAAAAAAATCGATTATACTCCTTTTGGGTCAAAGAATTCCCATTAGAATTTTATGCATACCAAAAAGAACTATTAATTGCATTTTTGATTGCCGCATTATTTACAATTATTGGTGCATATTCCTCTGCCACCGATGGTGCTTTTGCTAGATCTATATTAGGAGACGCCTATGTAAACAAGACTTTAGAAAACATTGCTAATGATGATCCTATGGCTGTTTATAAGAAAATGGAAGAAACCAAAATGTTTTTAGGGATTACCATAAACAACATACGCGTTGCTCTTAATTGCTTTATTCTAGGAGTATTATTTGGTATTGGAACCATATATATGTTGATGCGTAATTTTATAATGCTAGGGTCTTTTCAGTATTTTTTTTATGAAAAAGGGTTGTTATGGGATAGTGCTCGTACGATATGGATTCATGGTACTATAGAAATTTCTGTTATCATCATTGCAGGATGCGCAGGGCTAGTAGTAGGTAACTCTATTTTGTTTCCCAAAACATATACTCGCCTTACCTCTTTTGTAAGAGGAGTAAAAGCAGGATTAAAAATTGTCATTAGTACAATTCCCTTTTTTGTAATAGCGGGTTTTTTAGAAGGCTTTGTAACCAGACATACAGAAATGCCAGACTGGCTTGCTGTTATAATTATATCAGGATCGCTGGCATTGATTTTATTTTATTACGTAATTTACCCTAAACAATTGTATAACAAATTTAAAAATGAATAACAACTACATAGAATTCAAGAAAAAAAGAGAATTAGGAGATATCTTGACAGATACCTTTGCTTTTTTGAGAAACAACGGTAAAACTTTGTTATCTGTATTAATGAAGACCTCTGGTATTCCATTTGTATTACTTATACTGGCATCTGCATTTTACACACACATCTCAACTTCTTTTCTAGATCCAGTAAGGTTAAGTAATAATGAGGTAACCAATATGGGAATGTTTGCTATTGCTCTTTTTACAATGTTTACTACATTACTTATTTTTTATGGATTGTTATGTGGTACTGTCTTACATTTTATAAAGGCCTATATTGATAACAAAGGAAGAGTAGATGTAAATACAGTAACGCAAGGAGTAAAACAAGATTTTGGAAAAATCATCGGTTTAGGGTTTCTTTCTGGTTTGATTACAGGGGTAGGGTTTTTATTATGTTTTATTCCAGGAATCTACCTTTATGTACCTATGAGTTTGGTGTTTTCTATTTTGGTATTTCGCAAAACGAGTATATCTGATGCTATCAATGATAGTTTTTTATTAATCAAAAATGAATGGTGGATCACCTTTGCCACTCTTTTGGTTCTTGGTATATTAATTGGCGTGATCAGTGCTGTATTTTCTATTCCAGCGATAATCTATTCTTTTACAAAAGGATTAGCACTCGCTTCTGAAACATCAATGAATGATGCATCATCATCTATTGATTGGGTATTTATACTATTAAACACCATATCTTCAGCAGCAAAATATTTATTATATATCATAACCTCAGTAGCTACTGCTTTTATTTATTATAATCTAAATGAAAGAAAACATGCAACTGGTGCATTAGAACAAATAGATTCTTTAGGTAAATCAGAATAAATTGAAAATTCTATACTACGTATTATTATACATTCCTCTGCTGATGTCTGCCAACACTCAGGATAGTACTCTTACCAATACACAAAAACCAATATATGATCTCAGTTCTGATCAAAAATCACTGGATTTTGATGATCAAAAAATAGAAAAGTTTCGATCTCAGGATGATTTTAATTATACAGAATATCAGGAATCCGATAATTGGTGGACACAATTTAAAAATTGGATAAGCCAGCATTTAAACAAAATAATAAAATCAATTTTTGGAGCAACAATTGTTACTGGTGGTATCTGGGCTATTCTATTGCATATATTAATGTATACATTGGTCATAGGAGTATTAATTTTATTAGGATGGTTATTTATGAGGGTAAACCCTAGAGATATACTACTAGAAAAATCAACAGCCCCACAAATATCAATTACAGAGGATGAAGACATTATTAATAATCAAGACATACAACAATTAATTTATCAAGCCCTACAACAAAAAAATTATAGACTTGCAATTCGGTATTATTATCTCTTTGTATTAAAAAAATTATCTGATGTAGAATTGATACAATGGGAAGCTCAAAAAACCAATACGGATTATATTAAAGAATTAACAGATGATACAGTACGTAACCAATTTAAATCTATTACTAAACTATACGATTTTATTTGGTACGGAAGTTTTGAAGTGAACGAAAAATCATATCAAAAAGCAGAAAAAGAATTTATAGCAATAACCAATCATATTCAACATTAATTTGATCTCAAAAAGTTCTAAAATATTTATCATTATCATTATTGCTATCATTGGCTTACTTACTTACTATGAAGCTAGTGATCCTGATCCTATCAATTGGTATCCTAGCTATGCTAAAACCGATAAAATCCCTTTAGGAACTTTTGCTTCTTACAATCTTATAAAAGAATCTTTAGCAGGTCAGGAACTTAAAGATATCAATCAACCTCCGTATGAATTTCTTACAGATAATGATACTATATCTGGAACATATTGTTTTATTAATGGCTCTGTACATTTTGATAAAAATGAATTAAATACAATCTTAAAATGGGTAGAAAACGGGAATACATTGTTTATTTCTGCAAAAACAATAGAAAGTAGATTACTAGATACGCTCAATATAGAAACTGATAACCTATTGTCTCTTGATAAAATCTCTAGTAAACCACTGGTTGAATTAACAAATAAAAACCTCAAAAATGACACTCCATTTTTATATGACCGTGATATATACAACTCCTATTTTAGTAAATTAGACTCTGCAAATACTACTGTACTAGGAGTCTCTCAATTATACAACGATACATTAAAAATAAGTGACCCTCAAGTTAATTATATTAAACAGTCCTTTGGTGATGGAGTAATCTTACTACATACTTTTCCCGAAGCTTTTGGGAATTATTTTATACTGAAAGAAAAAAACCATCTATACACTCAAAATCTTTTGGCATATATAAATCCAACCCAACATATTTTTTGGGATAATTATTATAAGTCAGGAAAAACATTTTATACATCTCCTCTTTTTTTTCTTATCAGCAACAGGTACCTAAAGTGGGCTTACTATTTTCTTCTTATTGGTGTTGTCCTTTTTGTAATTTTTGAAGGAAAAAGAAAGCAAAGAAGTATCCCAATTATAGTACCATTAAAAAATCAAACCCTTTCTTTTACCAGAACAATAAGTGGTATGTATTTTGAAAAAGGAAAACATAAAGAAATTGTAAGAAAACAAAACCTCTTATTTCTAGATTATGTGCGTGATGTGCTTAGAATCCCAACAGACACATTAGCCCAGAAAACAATAACCGATATTGCTGCAAGAAGTAATAATAGTATAGAAGACACCAAAGTACTATTCAAATACTTTGATGAACTCAATAAAAAACCAAAGGTTGAAAAAGAAGAACTAGTACGCCTATATGAATTGATTACTCAATTCAAACAGCAATCATAGAAAAAAATATAGCATATAAACGAATTACACATGGAAAACGAAGAATTCACAAATAATACAAATCCAGAGCAAGCTCCAGAAATTGAATCATCAGAGCAAGGTCTTGGTTTTGAAAACAGGATTGACCTTAGTGAATTGCAACAATCTGTTGAAAAACTAAAAGCAGAATTAGCAAAAGTTATTGTTGGTCAACATGATTTTATAGAATTATTGATTGTATCTCTTTTATCCAACGGTCATGTATTGATTGAAGGAGTACCAGGAATCGCAAAAACAGTCACTGCCAAATTATTTGCAAAAACACTAAAAACAGATTTTAATCGTATTCAATTTACACCAGATCTTATGCCTAGTGATGTATTAGGTACTTCTATATTGAATATGAAAACCAGTGATTTTGAATTCAAAAAAGGTCCTATTTTTTCTAATATGGTACTCATTGATGAAATCAATAGAGCTCCAGCAAAAACTCAAGCCGCTTTGTTTGAGGTGATGGAAGAAAGGCAAGTTACCATCGATGGTATTCGATACCCTATGGAACCTCCTTTTATGGTATTAGCCACTCAAAATCCAGTAGAGCAAGAAGGTACCTATGCATTACCAGAAGCACAATTGGACCGTTTCCTCTTTAAAATTAAAGTAGACTACCCTACTCTTGAAGATGAAATCAATATTCTGAAAACACATCATAAGAGAAAAACTACCAAACCATTAGAAATGATTGGTACTGTATTGACTCCAGAAAAATTAGTAGAGTTTAAATCAAAAACTCAGGAAGTCATCATCGAAGAAAAAATACTAACATACATTGCAGAAATCGTAACCAAAACAAGAACACATCCTCATTTGTATTTAGGAGGTTCTCCTAGAGCATCAATCTCAGTTATGAACGCCTCAAAAGCATTTGCAGCAATAAACGGAAGAGATTTTGTAACACCAGAGGATATTAAAAAATCATTATTTCCTGTGCTTCGTCATCGTCTTATCTTATCACCAGAACGTGAAATGGAAGGAATGACTACAGAAAATGTGATAGAGATGATCTTGCAATCTGTAGAAATACCACGCTAGTTGTGATCAAGTTTATAAAGTCGCTATACCTAAGCCCTAGAGTATTTTATATACTCACACTTATATCAGTACTATTTTTGATATCATACTGGCTCAAACCCCTATACCCTATCGCATGGTTACTCGTATGGGGACTTATTATCATTTTTTTATTTGATATTGTTACTTTGTATACTACAAAACATGGAATTGATGCTACCAGAATTCTACCTGATAAATTCTCTAATAGTGACTTTAATGCAGTACCTATACGAATCAAAAATAAATACCGCTTTACGACCCATGTAGAAATTATAGATGAAATCCCTATACAATTCCAGAAACGTGATTTCCTAAAGACAGGAAGTATTACTCCCAAATCAGTGTTGGATTTTGAGTATTCCTTACGCCCAGTAAAACGGGGAGAATATGTTTTTGGAAACTTATACGTCTACACTATGACAAGGATACAACTTGTAAAAAGACGTTATAGCTTTGATAGTGAAGCAATGGTAAAAGTTTACCCTTCTTTTATACAAATGAAAAAGTATGATTTTTTGGCTATAGATAATAAGCTAACTCAAATAGGTTTAAAAAAAATAAGGCGCATTGGTCATACTATGGAGTTTGAACAAATTAAGGAATATGTTATTGGTGATGATGTTCGAACCATCAACTGGAAAGCAACAGCAAAACACAGTAACCTAATGATTAATCAGTTTCAGGATGAGAAATCACAACCAATATATTCTGTAATAGATGCCAGCAGAGTTATGAAAATGCCTTTTGATGGCTTGAGTCTTTTGGACTATGCCGTGAATAGCACCTTGGCATTTTCTAATATAGCACTAAAAAAACATGACAAAGTAGGTATGCTTTCTTTTTCTAATACAGTAAAAGATTTTTTACCATCAAGTGGAAAAAAAACATATATAAATTCTATATCTGAAACCTTATATAATGTAAAAACACAATTTTTAGATGCTGACTTTGGGTTGCTATATGCACATATAAAACGGCAAATAAATCATAGGAGTTTATTAATATTATATACTAATTTTGAACATATTTCATCACTAAAAAGGCAACTTCCTTATTTACAAGCATTGGCAAAAAAACACCTATTAGTTGTTGTCTTCTTTCAAAACACAGAACTTGATCACCTTATTGAGCAAAAAGCAGACGACATACAAACTATATACGATCAAACAATAGCGCAGCAATTTGCTTATGACAAAAAACTAATGGTAAAAGAATTACAAAAACATGGCATACAAACGGTGTTAACTACTCCAGAAAACCTTACTATTAATACAATCAACAAGTACCTTGAAATTAAAGCCAGAGGATTACTGTGATTAAACCTTGGTTAACCTCTCTCGTTTCTTAAAAAGCAATACCCTATCCCCTTACCCTTAACTATATATAATAAAAATGCGCTCTAGTTTATAATTTCTATTATTCGTATCTTTAATTCATGGATTTAGAAAAGATAAAAGTTGAAATAGGTAAGTTATCCATTGAAGATCAGGCTTTATTGGCGGCAGAACTTGAGAAATTGACTTTGAAAGGAAGTCCCGCAGTT